>CAYJIC010000014.1:0-29417 GCA_964370155.1 uncultured Oscillospiraceae bacterium | reverse complement strand
CATCTCACGGCATGATTTTGGGCGAAGACGGCCAGAAAATGTCTAAAAGTCGTGGAAACGTGGTAAATCCTGAAGATGTAATAGACGAGTTTGGCGCAGACACTATGCGCATATACGAGATGTTTATCGGCGACTTTGAGAAAACTGCGCCGTGGAACATGGCGTCTATCAAAGGTAGTCGCAGGTTTTTAGACCGCGTGTGGGCGTTGCAAGGCAGTGTGCTTGATACAGACGGTATGCGGCCGGAACTTGAAGCAAATGTACATCGTGCCATTCAAAAAGTGACAAACGATGTAGAAAACCTAAAGCACAACACAGCCATTGCCGCTATGATGAGCTTGCTGAATGACTTCACGGCATCGGGTGGCGTGACAAAAGAAGAGTACAAGATATTACTAAAGCTGCTTAACCCGTTTGCGCCGCACATGACAGAAGAAGTGTGGCAAAACATGGGCTTTGGCGAGGAGATTGCCCTGCAGGCATGGCCGGTATGGGACGAAGATAAACTACAAGAAAATAGCATAGAGATTGTAGTACAGGTGAACGGTAAGCCACGTGGGCATATCACCGTTTCGGTGGATACAGCAAAAGACGAAGCCTTAGCCATGGCGAAAGCAGAGCCTTCTATTCAAAAACAGCTAGATGGCAAACAAATAGTCAAAGAAATTTGGGTACCGAATAAGTTGATAAATTTCGCCGTAAAAGGATAAAAAATCATCTTTTTTCGACAAGATTCTGCATGTAAATACGATATACTCCATATAAAAGAATTTTTTATAGGAGAAGCTACATGGAAGATAAATCATATACAATGCTGTTTAACGGCATCACAGATACCATTCAGCAACTGGAAAAAATGACTGCTAAGCTGTGCCGATTGCAACAAAAGGTGGAGGAAATATATCTGTCTTGCGAAGAGTCTGATATAGTGGTTTGCGGTGAAATGGAGCAGGATAATGATGCCGAAAACAATAGTTGTTTGAATGATGGTTCTGAATTTGCGCCAGATAATGATGACAAAAAAGAAACTTTTTGACAAATTGCATTGCAAATGTATTGACACTGTGAGGAAAAGTGTGTATAATTTAACTGTTATATAGGCACAGAATACTACAGATGCCGCAGTGGGAAGAAGCTGTGGGAAGAATAGCATCTTCTCAAAAACTCCTGCTTATTAGCGCAAGGGGGGACAAAGATGTCGGAAGTTCGCGTAAAAGAAAATGAATCGTTGGACAGCGCATTGCGTAGGTTCAAGCGTTCGTGTGCAAAATCAGGCGTTCTGGCCGAAGTTCGTAAGCGTGAAGCTTATGAGAAGCCTTCGGTAAAACGCAAGAAGAAATCCGAAGCAGCGCGCAAGCGTAAAGTGAAATAAATGTTTCGGCAAATGCATCGTCAGACGGATCCTTACAGGGTCCGTTTTTTATGTACCAAAAACAGTAACAAAACTTTTATAATGTGATATAATTAGTAATATATAGATATATTCAAAGTAGGTATGCGCTATGCGTGAATAAAACAAGGAGGCTCAAAGATGTTTGTGCCACAGGTGATGTTTAGAGATGTGACAAAGATCACGCCGGAATATCTGCAAGAAAATGGTATTTTGGCGTTGGTATTGGATGTGGATAATACGTTGACAGCCCACGATAGCCAAGAGGTAAAGGAAGATATAGAGCTTTGGCTGAATAAAATGCAGGAAAACGGGATAAAGTTGATGCTGGGCAGCAACAACACAAAAAAAAGAGTGGGGCCGTTTGCCGAGCGTCTGGGCTTGCCGTTTGCCAGCTTTTGTTGTAAGCCATCACCAAAATGGCTATGGGAAGCGCAGAAACGCTGGGGCCTACCAAAAAAAAGCATTGCTTTGGTAGGGGATCAGCTTTTCACTGATTTACTGGGCGGAACACTTTACGGGGCAAGGGTTTTGGTGGTGAAGCCGTTGTATGAAGACATAAAGCCTACAGTACGTTTCAAGCGCCACTTGGAAAAACCGTTTCTTTTGCGCTATTATAAAAACGGGGGCAAGCTGCTTTGAAGATGAAAATGCCTTTGTTTGGTCCGGCAGGTAGAGGAGATTCATTTGCTGAGTGTGGGTTTAAACACATGAAAGACGTGCCGGATTACTTGGCAAAGTTTCAGCTGACGGCATATGAATATCAGTGTGGGCATGGGGTGCGTGTGAACAAAGACACCATGGCGATAATAAAAGAAAAATCGAGTGCCATGGACATAGCTTGCAGTTTGCATGCACCATATTATATTTCTATGGCGAGTATGGAAGAAGAAAAAAGACAGAACAGTGTAAATTATTTACTGCAAAGTGCACAGGCTGTCAGGATGCTTGGCGGAAACAGGGTGATTTTTCACTGCGGTGGCGTAGGCAAGCAAGCGCGGAGTGAGGCACTTAAAAAAGTGGAATACACACTGCAGGCGGCGCGTGAAAGCCTGGACGAGCAAGGGTATAGCGACATACATCTATGCCCCGAGACGATGGGAAAGTCCGGACAAATAGGAGACCTTGACGAAATACTACAGCTGTGTAAAGCAGATGAACGGCATATCCCGTGCCTTGATTTTGGACACTTAAACGCACTTACACAAGGAAGTATCAGCACAAAAGAGGATTATAGAAGGCTGACAGACAGAATAGGCGAGGTGCTGGCAGACGACAGAGCTACATTTTTTCATGTGCATTTTTCGAAGATAGAATACACTAAAGCGGGCGAAAAAAAGCACCTGACGTTTGATGATAAGGTATTTGGGCCGCCGTGGGAACCGTTTGTGGAGCTTCTGGCGGAAAACGGCCTTGCGCCGGTGGTAATATGCGAGAGCAGTGGCACCCAAACTGAAGATGTAAAAGTCATGCAAGTGGCATATCAAGACATAATAAATAAAGTACAGTAAGGAGAAAAATAATGCAAGAACGTGTAAAAAAAGTGATATCGGCAATGCCCAAGGATTTTGAAGCAGCGGTGATCGGCACGCCAAATAATAGATTTTATCTTTTGGATTTTGATGCGCATTCGGCGGGAACATTAGTGGTTTTGCCACACAAGATGGTGTATATTATCGACTCGAGATATATAGAAGAAGCTCAAAACAAAGTGAAAAACGCCGAGGTAGTGCTTCAAAAAGACGCGATGACTCAAATGAAAGAGTTGTTTCGTACAGAAGGCGTAAAAAACGTATATCTTGAACATGATATCTCTGTAGCGCAATACGAGGAGATGAAAAAAGACATCCCGAGTGTGAACTTTATCATAACAGACGAACTCAGTAAACAGCTGGCGTTATTGCGCGAAGTAAAAGACGAAGAAGAACTTGATAGGATGAGCAAGGCGCAAGAAATTGTTGATGCGTGTTTTTCACATGTGCTGGGGTATATCAAAGAAGGCGTACGTGAAATTGACCTCATGCTGGAAATGGAATTATTCATGCGCAAAAACGGAGCGCAGGGAGTGGCGTTTGACACCATTTGCTTAGCAGGTGCCAACGGAAGCTTGCCACATGGTGTGCCGAGTGAAAACAAGATAAAGCCGGGCGACTTTATCACCATGGATTTTGGTGCTAAATATAAAGGGTACTGCTCTGACATGACCCGCACAGTAGCGCTGGGCCAGCCCAGTGAAGAACAGCTTCGTGTATACGATGTTGTTCTGAAAGCTCACCTTGCCGGCATCGCCGCTGCAAAAACGAATGTTTTAGGTAAAGATGTGGATAAAGTAGCAAGGGACGTAATTACTGAAGCAGGATATGCAGATTATTTCGGACACGGACTTGGACATTCTGTAGGAATAGCCATTCACGAAGAGCCGAGATACTCGCCGCTGAACAACACAAATGTGCGCGCAGGAACAGTGATGACAGTAGAGCCGGGAATTTATCTGCCGGGCAAGTTTGGCGTGCGCATAGAAGACATGGTGGTTGTGGGCGACGCCGGCGGTGCATCAATAACAAAAAGCCCTAAAGAATTAATGATGTTATAGACTATGGAAAGCATGTGAGCTTAAAAAACTAAAATAAAACAGCATTCTGTGATATTTGTCACAATATGCTGTTTTTTTAATATACAATAAAATATTTTGCAAGCTTGCAATTTTCTCACAATTTACCAGTAATAACCAGGAAAAACAGGGATAATTTGTACATTGCAACATGTAGAATATATTGTATGTTTTTTGTAGGTTTTACTATTGACTATACAACATATAGTGTGATAAAGTTTAAAACATAGACTTTGCGACAGGCATGTGGAATGGGTGAAAATGATGAAGGAGTTAGTATAAATGCAAACATCGAAGGTGCGCACTATTATAAAGCGTGATGGACGGCTGGTATTATATGATGAGGCAAAGATAGCAAACGCCATACTGAAAGCGCTGGCTGCGTGTGGCAAAGAAGATGTTGCAGCGGCTGCCAGTATCGCCAACGAGGTGGGCGAGGTGCTGGCCGTGCAGGGCAAAGATAGCTACAGGATAGAAGAAATTCAAGATGAAGTAGAAAAGGCACTGATGCGTACAGGGCATGAGGAAGCCGCCAAAAGCTATATTTTATATCGTGCTCAGCGCACTCATGTTCGTGACTCGAACACGTCGCTGATGAAGGCGTTTGACGAAATTACGAACGCAGATGCTCGTAAATCTGACTTAAAGCGTGATAACGCCAACGTGGACGGCAACACTGCCATGGGTAGCATGTTGCAGATTGGTTCGGCCGCGGCAAAAGCATACAACAGCTCACATTTGCTTACAAAAGATCACGCAAGTGCCCATAAAGACGGCTGGATACATATACACGACTTTGATTTTTATTCTTTGACCACTACATGTTGTCAGATTGATTTGATAGAGCAGTTCAAAGGCGGGTTTTCCACCGGTCACGGATATTTACGGGAGCCACAAGACGTGCAGAGCTATGCAGCACTGGCCTGCATTGCGATACAAAGTAACCAAAACGATCAGCACGGTGGCCAAAGCATTGCTAATTTTGATTATGGTATTGCTCAAGGCGTTGCAAAAACATATAAGCGTGTGTTTGCGGAGAATTTGGCAAAAGCGTTACAACTTTTAGACGGCGACATGGAAAAATGGACGATTAAACGTTGCAAGGAAATATGCCGCGCGGCAGAAAAAACTGCGGGTGAAGCACCTAGGCTGAGCGGTAGTGAAAAGTTTACACAGCAGCTGAAAGCCGACATGAAAGATGAAGTGGCGCAAGACGTGCTGAATAAGGCTGTTGATTTTGCCGAGAAAACGTCTGAAAAAGAGACGGACAGACGCACATATCAGGCCATGGAAGCTTTGATTCATAACCTGAATTCTATGCATTCACGTGCCGGCGCGCAAACACCGTTTTCCTCCATAAACTACGGCACAGACACATCGCCGGAAGGACGCATGGTGGTAAGAAATGTGCTGGCTGCCACAGAATCGGGCCTAGGGCATTCAGAAACACCAATCTTCCCCATTCAGATATTCAAGCTGAAAAAGGGTGTGAACTATGACGAGAGCGACCCAAACTACGACTTGTTCAAGCTGGCTTGCAGGTGTAGCGCCAAGCGATTGTTCCCGAATTTTACTAATCTGGACGCGCCGTTTAACTTGCAGTATTACCAGCCTAATCGTCCCGAAACTGAGGTTGCAACCATGGGTTGCCGCACTCGTGTGATGGGAAATAACTATGACCCTACCCGTCAAACAGCATACGGAAGAGGGAACCTATCTTTCACATCAATCAACTTGCCACGTATTGCGATTGAAGCAAATAAAGACGAGAAAGCGTTTTATGACAAGCTTGACTCTATGCTGGAGATGGTGGCTCAACAACTACTGGATAGATATGAAATTCAGGCAAAGAAAAAAGTGCGCAATTTCCCGTTTTTGATGGGTCAGGGTGTTTGGATGGACTCAAAACATCTTGGTCCGGACGATGAAATTCGCGAAGTGCTAAAGCACGGCACACTTTCTATTGGGTTTATCGGCCTTGCCGAGACGTTGAAAGCCTTGTATGGTCGCCACCACGGCGAAAGTGCCGACATGCAGAAAAAAGGCCTTGAGATTGTACAGCATATGCATGATTTTTGCACTAATAAAGGCAAGGATATGAAGATGAACTTCACCTTGTTGGCGACACCGGCGGAAGGCTTGTCGGGCAGGTTTATACGTATGGACAAAAAACGGTACGGCGAAATTTCCGGGGTTACCGATAAAGACTACTATACAAACAGCTTCCATGTGCCGGTTTACTATTCTGTGCCGGTGTTTGAAAAAATTCAAATAGAAGCGCCATACCATGCCATGACGCCGGCAGGACATATTACTTATGTGGAGCTGGACGGCGACACTACTGAAAACTTGGAAGCGTTCATGTCGGTGGTGCGTTGCATGCATGATGCCGGTGTGGGGTATGGTAGCATAAACCATCCGGTGGATAGAGATCCTGTGTGCGGGTATGTGGGCATCATTGGCGAGGTTTGCCCGAGATGCGGCCGCAAAGATGGAGAGGCGATAGATCCACAAAAGCTAGAAGAGCTGAAAAAGCAATATCCGTATGTGGCAGAGTTGTATGGTCACGCATAGACACAAGTATACGCAGAAAAACCTATAGAGGAGGATATACAATGGAAAATCAACAAGTGGGACAAGGCGTAGGCTTTGAGCGCATTCGTCGTATCACAGGTTATCTTGTGGGCACAATGGATAAATGGAACGACGCAAAAAAAGCCGAAGAAAGCGACCGTATCAAGCATGATATGATTGCTCAAAAGCAAGACATGGCAAGCTGATATTCGGCCTATAGTACAAAGTTAATATTTAATTATACACAAATTTTGCCATTTTCTCCTGCCTTAGCATGGGAAAATGGCAATTGTCTGTGAAAGGATAAAAGGATGACATTTTGGAAGAGTCTACCGGAAAACAGCTTGATATTGGCTGAGGGCGGATTTGTGATGGATTCTATTGTGGACGGGCCGGGGATGCGCTGTGCTATTTTTGTGCAAGGGTGCCCTCATGCCTGCATAAACTGCCACAATCCTGCGACACATCCTTTCGAGGGCGAAAATGTAATGGATGTTGATACGATGTATAGCAAAATAAAAGCAAACCCATTATGCGGCGGGGTGACATTTTCAGGTGGGGAACCTTTTTGTCAGGCAAAAAACTTAGCCTTGCTTGCTAAAAAACTGAAAGCAGATGGGTATGAGCTGGCCGCATATAGCGGATATACATTTGAGCAACTTTATGAAGGCACAGACGATCAAAAAGAGTTGCTTAGACATTTGGATGTGTTGATAGACGGGCCTTTTTTTGATGCTGAAAAAGACCTTACATTACGCTTTAGAGGCAGCAAGAATCAAAGAATTTTGTCGGTGCAAGATTCCTTGAAGTGTAGTAAGGCTGTGTGGGAAAATAGGTCCGGCTGGGTTGGCGATTAAATATATTTTAGCAAAAAATAGCCAGGAGAAGTTTTAGATTTCTCCTGGCTGATTTATTGTTTATATGTTATTGATAATTTTTTGTTTTGTCATATTCTTTGATATGGCCCTTTTGTGATCTTTTTACATCATACATGGTGGCGTCGGCCGCTATAATCATTTCATCATAATCAGCAAATGTATCATCGTAAAATACGTAGCCGCCGGAGAAACTGATAGGTATTTTTTCTCCACTTGGTGATGTGATATAGGAGTCATCAATATGATTTTGCAGGTTTGTGATATGATTGATGATCTCTTGTCTTGATTCGGCATGGTGTATAGTCAACACAAACTCGTCGCCACCCATTCGGGACACAATCTTATGTGGCGCGGTGCAGTTCTTCAAGATATCAGCCGCAGTAGTCAGTAAAGCGTCTCCATAGTCGTGACCGTAGTTGTCATTTATTGGCTTTAGGTTGTCAAGATCGAGTATTAATATAGCCATGACGCCGAAATCTTCTTTAGACAACTTGTCCATTTTCTCACGGAAAGACCATCGCGTGTCTAAAGAAGTAAGGTTGTCTATATTACGCTGTGTTCGGAACTCTTCGTGCTGATTTAGCTCCTTCGTCATGTCGACAATAATACCCCACACTTTACCTTCTTCATCGTAAAGTTTTAATTTTAAGTAGTGTATATGATCTTCGTGACGAATAAGATAAATATCTTCTTCATCTTCCAAGGGCTCGTTAAAAATTTTATCCAGGTATTGGTTGAACTTTAGACCTGTTGAAAGGATATCATCGGTTTCTTGTTGGGTAAGCTGTAAAATTTCGCCCAGCTTGTTTGTGGCTTTCACTGCAGATGTATCTTTACTATACTCGAAAAGCGCTATTGGAATGGTAATGTTATGAAAAAGCCGCGTGATGCGCATATTGAAGTTGACAAGTGAAATAACCATACTGTTGATACTTGTACTTAGGGAAGAAAACTCGGGAGTGTTGTTGATGTTGATCACAACATCTAGGTTGCCTCTAGATATTTGCTGAACATTATCAATCAAGGTATAAATAGGCCTTACAATTATATTAGTTAGCAAGAATGCAATGATTAAAATTATTACAGCAGAGGTGAGAGTGAGCGTTAATGTTAACAAAAGAATATTGTATAAAATGCTGTTATATAAGTCTTCTTGGCTGATGCTAAAGCTTATCACCAAGTCATCGACAGCCTTTGCATAGTAATGAAAGGTTTCACTGCCCAAAATAACAGTACCAACATCACTTTGCTGTGGGGGCAAGTCGTATACTTCCGTCAACAATGTGGAGTCGTGAAAGTCGGTCAAAACTTCCCTGGTGCGTGTATCATAAGCGAAAAAGTATGTGTTTTCTTCAGTGATAAACGAAGACATAACCTCAGAAAGCTGGGTATGCTTTAATTGCTCCACAAGATGCTGAGGCTCATGGCCCAGCTGAATCATAATATCTTTACTCTCGTTCCAAACAATAACGTATTGGATAAGCTTTTGTGTGGCGGTGTTCGGGACTAAATCCTGAGCCATTTCCAAGTCTCTATCTTCCAGCATAGGCTTGAAATAACTGATTTGTTCACCGGAATCAAACGAATATCCGTAATATTCGGGATTTGTACCGGCAAATATAGTGCCTGTCTCATCAAAAAAATGGATCTCTTCAAAGGATAAAAGCTCCATATAATCATGTAAGGCATCCATATCATATATCAAGTCCGGGTCATATTCTAAAAATTGAGACATGGTGTTTGCTTTCACAAGATACTCATCTTTCAAGTTCTCAGTCATTTCAAAGGTGATTTCATCATTATAGGCCACTCTTTCCATGATTTGATCAATTTTTGATTCAGAGTCGGCATAAAATGAATTCTTCGATAAGTCTATCTGAACGAAATAACTAATGAAAAATGAAATAATAGCACTTATAATGATTGCAATGGCTAACCGCTTTATAATAATAATCTTCATTTGCATCCTCTTGCTGAATGAAAGTGACGTCGCTTTAAAGTTAAAAAATTTTACATAAATCATAAAATGATGATTTGCAAATGTAAAATTTTGACTTAGAAATAAATCTATTAATGATACCAATTTTAAATGCGAAATACAATAGAATAAGTAAGAAAAAGACTTAATTTTTTAAAATTTTGTTAAAGGTTTGTATGTCTTTATCAACTTGATTTTTCACTTGAGCAAGATTATCGAACTTTATAACACCACGAATAAAAGCATAAAGCTCTATGCTAAATGTTTTTTCGTATAAATCATCTGAAAAATCCAAAAGAAAGGTTTCGATACTTAGATTGCTTAGCGTGTCGACCGATGGCCTTGTGCCGATATTGGTAAGCCCTTTTACCATAAGATCGCTTTTCATTTTTGAAAAAGTGCCGTATACACCAATGCGAGGTAAAAATTTGCGTTTGCTGTAAGAAAGGTTGGCTGTGGGCATGCCTACAGTTCGGCCCAAGGCCTTGCCGTGGATCACCTTGCCTAAGATAAGGTATGGATGCCCAAGTAGATTATTTGCCGCTTGTAGGTCACCGTTTTGTAGGGCGATTTTGATGCTTTCGGTGTCAATGTCTGAAGTGGGCTGAAGCTCAAGCAGGGTGTAGCCCCATTTTTTTGCACCGTTGCGCAGATGGGTGATGTTTCCGCCGCCTAGAAACTGGCAGGTGGTTCCGGCTACGATTTTTTTTGCACCCAGAGTATCTACCAATACGTCTTTTATAAATGTATCAGGGTCACACCGAAAGTTCTCGCTTGTGAGTGGATACGAAAAAACATGATCTAAATCGAAGGTTTGTAGCAGATATTTTTTTTCTTTTGCAGTAGATAAAATCTTTTCATCCATCAATATTTCTTTTTTGGGATCAAAAGCTAAAACCACAGAAGATAGGCCTTCTTTATTGGCGAGCATAAACGTGAGTAAATCGCTATGGCCTTTGTGAACGCCGTCAAAAAAGCCAAAGGAAATACAGGTGTTTTGTAATATGGGAAGTGTAGTGCTCATGATAGTCATCTCCGGTACGGATTTTCAAAACTTATAGAATTATTAGTATCGAGGCGATTTATGCGTTGTCTTTACGACGATGTTCTGAAAAAAGAAAGATCACAAGACCGATGGCGAAATAGCAGCCGGTCACAGCCCAAAGCATCCAGTTTCCGCTGATGATGCCGGGAATGTATGTGATTAAAATCACGGCAAATGTGATGATGGGAAGAATATTTCCGCCGGGTGCTGTGAACTTGCGTACGCCGGGAAACTTCTTGCGTGCGCTTACAACGGTGATGCATACGATAGCTATGACAACGGCGTTGCACAAAGCGCCAAAATTCACAACAAGCTCTGTTAAGTCGGGAAAAGCTGAAATGATGGCAATAACGGCGCTGACTAAGATGGTGGCGTTTACCGGAGATTGAGTTTTTTCACTTGTTTTTCCTAGTGAAGCAGGCAGTATTCCGGCGTTGGCAGCGGCCTGAATGCCGCGCACGGCCAGTGCGATAACCACCAAAACAGTTGTTATTAGCGCCAGCACCGCCGCAATGGAAATCAGCTGAACAAGCCATGGGATATGTGAAAGTTTAGTAAAAGCTGCCGCGTATAAAGGTATATACGTCATGCCGGGGTTTTCAATAAGGAAGCCGGCGCTGACAAGGCCTAAAACTGCTAAAATAACAAGCAAATATAAACCAACAACAACAATCATGGCGATGGCCATAGCCTTTGGAACGGTGCGCGTTGGGTTGCGAATTTCACCTACCATGAACGCCGTTGCCACAATAGAACCATACGCAACCATTGCAGTGGGTATCATGTCGACAAAGCCGAGGCTTCCGCCGGTGCCTTGAGAGAAAAATGGAAGTAAAAGAGACGCATCCCATTGGCCGCTGCTAATAGCAACGACAATAAAAATGATCAATGTCACAAAAAGGCCGGATGTTAAAATAGTGTTTGCCTTGCCGGTGAGGGAAAATTTCATCAAGTTTAAAGCACCGCAAAAAATTGCAGCGGCAACAGCTATGATGGATGGGTTGATTTGTCCGGTAAAGTTTTCAAATCCTACGTTCATGTAAATTGCAACATACATACATGAAAAAGCTCCGCCGCCTATGCAACCGAAAAGATATGCCCATGTGGAAAACCAACCCCAAAATCGGCCTTGCTTTTTTGTTTTCCCAAGTGATTTTTCAGGGAAGGTAAATATACCGCCCGAATGAGGGAATATGGTGGCAAGCTCTGCCGTTTGTAGGCCATAGACAAATAAGATGACAGCCGCAACAACCCAGCTGATGATACTGGCAGGCCCTGCGTTCATTATAGTAACACCGGATAAAGAAAAAATTGCACTGCCTATCATGCCGCCGATTAAAATAGTGGTGCTATGTAGCAAACCGAGTTTGCCGTCGTTTTTAGATAAAGGACTTTGCTTAGTTGACATGTTTACCCCTTTTGAAAATTAATATGTGATATCAAACTTTTTGATGCAAAAGTTTTTCTGCAACCGAAAAATCAGTTATCAGTGTGTTTATATATCCTCCGCTGATGGCTCCCTTGACAGCAGAAAGCTTATCCACGCCACCGGCTACACCTATGCGCAATGGAATGGCCTTGAGATCTGATTTGCTGATGGCGATGGTGTGATCGCTGATATCGGAATAAACTTCATTTCCGTCTTCATCATAAAAATGTGTGCAAATTTCACCCACAGCAGATAAATTTTCATTATTTTTGTATTTGATGCGAGAGATGTTATTTACATCGCCGATGCCAAATACAGCGATATTACAAGATTTAATTGCTTGATATGTTTCCTTGAAGTAAGTTTCGTTTACAAGAGAGTCTCGTAGTTCAGACTTGTCCACTAAAATAGGTGCGTGCAATAAAATAGGTGTAGCGCCCATTTTCACAGCGCAGTTAAAAATAATATCACTACTACCGGTTCTGTATTCAGGGCCATGCTTTGCGCCGACAAGCGTGATAGCCTTTAGGTTTTCTTTGTGCATGGGAACAATCTGGTTTGCAAGCGCAGCCATAGTTTTGCCCTGACCAAAGCCGATGGTATCATTATCGGAAACAGTACCGGCAATGAGGGTGGATGCGGCCTCGCTAAGCGCCGTGTATAGGTCGCCTTGGCTGCTTTCACTAGTTTCTTGGCATATCCGCACATGCTGAAGCCCATACAGCTTTTCCAGCTGAGACTCCATGCAAATATAAGTGTCGTCACACCCCGAAATATTAATCGTCACAATGCCCAGCTGTAAGCACTCGCCAAGTACACGGTTTACCTTTTGCCTGGATATACCCATCTTTTTGGCAATCTCGTTTTGAGTCATGCCGGACTTATAATAGTAAAAGGCGATGCGGATATATTCGTTTGTGACTGGTTTTGATACAGGATTTTTTTCCATATAGATTTACCTTTATTATTACAGTTTGATTGAACAAAGTGTATAATACATATGCTCACATCATGTGACAAATGTACTGTGCGTATTGATTATATGGGTTTGGGATAAAAAAGTCAATAGTATATGCGGCGATCTAAAAAAAGACAAAAAAATACACCGAATAAATTCGGTGTATTTCGGTGCAACATAGCGTTGCTGGTGCGAACCCATATAAGGGGCTTGAAAAAACGCATACATAAAAAAAGACATCGGAACTTAATCCGATGCCTAATTGGGTGCAGCCTCAGGCTGCTGGGGTGGATAGTGGGGCTCGAACCCACGACCTTCGGGACCACAACCCGACACTCTAACCAACTGAGCCATACCCACCATAATAACTTTCAGTGCATGAAATATCATACCACAATAATTAAAAAGTGTCAATCAAAAATGGAGACAAAATTGATGTTTTTTAAAAATAAGTTGATACAGCTATTATATGACGTGCAAGTTTTCTTTACAAGCCCGCAAATGTAAGATGCTTGTACACATACTTGACTTATTTTTTACTTGACTATATAATCATTTGAGGAATGACTTCGAAGATGAGGTTTTTACAACAATGTGAAAACCTTGTTTTTTTATGGGATTATTACTTTGTTTTTAAAGAAGGAGATCGTGAAAATGTCGCTACCATCGCACGAAGCATCGAAAAAAACTCAGCGTTTGGCTATGGCAGGGTTTATTTTGGCGACAATTATATGGGGCTGGGGCTTTATATTTCAAAAGTTTGCCGTAAGTGCAGGCATGTCGTCTATTGCGGTCACACTTGGTAGAGGGGTGTTGGCTACCTTGGTACTGTCGGTGATATTTTTTAAAACTATCAAACGGGAGTATAAAAAAGGGCAGTG
This sequence comes from uncultured Oscillospiraceae bacterium, assembly GCA_964370155.1. Lineage (GTDB taxonomy): Bacteria > Bacillota > Clostridia > Oscillospirales > Ruminococcaceae > JAAYCI01. The sequence goes on along the minus strand of CAYJIC010000014.1, from coordinate 15,673 downwards.
GAAAGTAGGCGCGATGTTGGGGTTCTTACTGGCAGGTGGAAACATGCTGCAAAGCTATGGAATAGAGTTCACAACGCCCGGAAAATCGGCGTTTATCACCAGTAGCTATGTGATATGGGTGCCTGTTTTGTACTGGATACTCACACGTAAAAAAATGTATGTATCAGTAGCGGTGGCATGTGTGCTCAGTCTTGTGGGTATCGGAATTTTATCACTTGATCTTTCCGAAGGGTTTTCGATGAACTACGGTGATGTCATTACGCTGATTTCGTCTTTGTTTTTTGCTTTGCAGATAGTTGTAATCGGAAAATACGCCACACATATGCATCCTATAGTGATGGCGGTGCTTCAATGTGCATTTTCAGCCTTGTTTTCCATGATACTTTTTGTGGGAAACGGAGAGTCGCTTGCGGTGTTTTTAAGCACGGATGCAATGATTGCAGTGGGATATTTAGGTATTATATCTACAGGCATAGGATTTACCATTCAGGTGATAGGGCAAAGGTATATCTCCAGCGCAAAAGCCGGGGTGCTATTGTCTTGTGAGTCGCTTTTTGGGGTGTTGTTTTCAGTGATGGTGGGATATGATGTGCTCAACGTTAGGATATTGGTAGGTGGCGCGATTATTTTCATAGCGGTGATTTTGCCGGATGTTTGTGTATATTTGAAGCTAAAAAACAGCCAAAAGCTTCAAACATAGTTTAGGTAAGATACAAAAAACCTCTTTTATGCATTTGTATAAAAGAGGTTTTTTAGTACTGTAGTTATATAGAGTAATATGATATACTAAAAGTAATAAAATCTCGATAGATACAGTACTAAATTAAAAAGAGGGAAATCATGAAAAAGCTATTGATTTATAATGCAGTTGTTGCGAGCGCTACGCAAGTGTTTCGTGGTGCCGTATTGGCAGAAGATGGCAAAATAGCAAAGCTATATGATGAAAATGCAGTGTTGCCACACGATGCGCAGAAAATAGATGCAAAAGGTAAATATTTACTGCCAGGTGGGGTGGATGCACACACACATTTTGATTTAGATGTGGGAACAACACGCGCCTCGGATGATTTTTATACAGGGAGTGTGGCGGCAGCGTGTGGAGGAACCACCACCATTGTTGATCATATGGCGTTCGGGCCAAAAGGTGTCCCGCTTACACATCAGCCTAAAGTATATGAAACTCTGGCAAAAGACAGTGTTATCGACTATGGATTTCACGGTGTGGTGCAGCATGTTGATGATGATGTGATAAAAGACATGAAAACGCTGAAAAACAGGGGGATAACCAGCCTGAAGTTATACATGACATATGACTATGGACTAGGTGATGCAGATATTTTGCAGATACTAGCCAGGGCAAAAGAGCTGGACATGGTGGTGTGTGCCCATTGTGAAAATGATGCGGCTATTGCAGCTTTACGTAAAAAGTTTGTAAATGAAGGAAAAACTCAGGCAAGATATCATGCGCTTAGCAGGCCGCCGCAAGCCGAGGCGGAAGCCGCGTTCAGGCTGATGATGTTATCTCAAATATCAAAAGCGAAAATATATATCGTGCACTTGTCCTCAAAAGAAGGGCTTTCTGTTATTGATACCGTGAAAAAATGGGGCGCCGAAAATGTTCTTGTCGAGACATGCCCGCAGTATCTACTTCTGGATGATGAATTGTATCAAGACGATAAAGAAGGCCTGAAGTATATAATGAGTCCGCCACTGAGAAAAAAATCCGATATGGAGACGTTGTGGCAGGCGCTTGCAAACGGAGGCATACAAACAGTGGGAACAGACCACTGCCCGTTTTTCTTTGCAACCCAAAAACAAATAGGTGTAGATGATTTCACTAAGTGCCCAAACGGCGCGCCCGGGGTTGAGCTGCGCATGCCGTTGTTATTTTCAGAAGGTGTCATGAAAAAAAGACTAAGCCTTGAAAGAATGGTACAAGTGGCGTGTAATAACCCTGCACAAATTTTCGGCATAGCGTCACAAAAAGGCGATATTAAAGTAGGCCTAGACGCGGATTTCGTTTTGTTTGACCCAACATGCAACATGAAAATAACAAAAGAAATGCTTCATGAAAACGTAGACTATACACCATACGAAGGCATAGAGCTATTAGGATATCCCGTAATGACAATATCGCGTGGTGAAGTTATTGCGCAAGATGGAAGGTGTATGGCACAAAAAGGTAGAGGGAACTATCTGCACCGAATTTAGGCTGGCGATAACATGCCTCTTTCTGCGTCACGTGCAAAATGCTTGTTCGGTTACATGCAAACAGCATGCGCCCTCACAGCATTTTTCAGTTCCTTGAAATAGGCATATTCTCACCGCCTAAATTTTTCATACTGGCGATAACATACCTCTTTCTGCGTCGCGTGCAAAATACCGCAAGCTTAAAACAGCTTGCGGTATTTTAAATTAACATATAAATAAAATTTGATTCAGGAGTCTATCTTAAACCTTGTTTTTATCGTGAGCTTTCTTTTTACGCTTGTCTTCATACATGCGGGCATCGGCTAAAGCGAGAAGTTCAGTCACACTGTCGGCGTCCGAAGGATAAATGGCGTACCCGATGCTGACGGTTGCGGGTAAAGTGACTTTGTTGATGATAAAGGGCTGTGAGGTAGATGACTCCAGCCGGTTTAAAAAGCCAAGAGCTTCTTCTTTACCGGAGATGTTCTTAAGAATAATGGCAAATTCATCTCCACCTATACGCATCAGTAAATCTTTGTTGCGCGTGATACGTTTGGCCCGTTTAGCAAATGATATCAGTAACTCATCGCCGACGTCGTGACCGTACGTGTCGTTCACCTGTTTGAAATAGTTGAGATCCATATAGTAAACAGCATATGATGAAGTAGAACTATTTGTGGAGTTTATGAAATCATTTAACTTTTTACGGTTGTAAACACCGGTAAGAGGATCTACATAAACTTCTTTTTGAAGTTTGTGCAGTTCGAGCTCTTTTCTTATCCGATATCTGTAAATGATGAAACTGACTGACACACAAGCTAAAAATGTGCTTATAATACTGATTAAAGCGCGTGAGCTTAGGCCGACGTGTACGCCCATCTGCCACATGCCGTTTGCTAAAGGAATGTCTACATAAGTGGCGGCGTCAGCATTGAAACTTTCCGAAGAGGCAATGATGTTTTTCTCAAGGCCGTTTACTGTGGCGCTTAGCTCGTAGCTTGCGTTTAAGTCGCCTATGGAAGGTAAGTTGAGTGTTTGTAGCAAATCGGGCGCATCCCACACTATGGCAACCATGCCCCAAAACTCTTCATTACCGTTTTCATCCGGCAAGAATATGGCTTTTCTACCTATTAGGCCTATTCCACCTTGGGTAAGTTCATAAGGTCCGTTTAGGATGGTTTCTCTTGTTTCTAGTGCGATTTCAGCCTCTGATTTTCTGTCGGCCATTTCAAACACATTGTCGCCTATAGCGTCTTCATTGCCTTCAAAAGGGTACATATATTCTACAATACCGTCGGGTAAGATAGAAATAGCACGAACACGCTGATATTGAGTAAGTGGCTCCATCAAAACATCCAGCTGGGTGTTTGTCAAGTTTGCATCCTCTATGCTAATTGCGGCCTCGACAATATCGATGCTAAGGTATGTGATTTCAAACATGCTTTCTATTTTGGCGGAGTAAGAGTCTAAAATGGCCTTTGTTTCAGCTAAACGAGTGTGATGATAGCTGGTGATTAAAGTTATAGTGAGGACGACGCTTAATATAAGCGATACAACTAAAAGAGTTTTAGGATTTTTAATAATATTTCTCATAAAAAACTCCTTATGCAAAATACATTTGGTGTGTTTACACTACGAGACAGAACGAAAATGGCAAGTGATGATGCGGTTGTTTTCCACGGCATCAATAGTGATGTGCATGTGTTTATATTCAAAAGTATCTCCCGGTGAGGGTATACGATGAAGCTGTTCCATAATCCATCCATTTACTGTGCTGGATTGTGCCTCGCCATCTAAGCTAAGGGTTTCAAACACGCGATCGATGTCGGCGCTACCGGAAATTTGCCATACGTTTTCCTCGATGGGATAAATTTCTTCCACGATTTCATCATGCTCGTCCCAAATTTCTCCAACAAGTTCTTCCAAAATATCTTCCATTGTTAAAACGCCACGGATGCCTCCGTGCTCACCTGCAACAACAGCAAAGTGGCTTTTTTCACGCTGGAGAGTGGTCAATACATCATTGATTTTTGCATATGCAGTCACGAATACAACAGGTGTCATTCGTTCTTCAATGGCGTTTATGTTTTTCATGGCGGCCTCGAAAAAGTCACGAAGATGAATTATACCGATGATGTTGTCTACCGAGCCTTCATATACGGGCAAACGGGTGTATCCCGATGATAAAAATATGTCGGTAGCTTCTTGGATGGAAGCACCGGTTGGGATGCCAACTACATCAACACGAGGCGTTAAAATATCACTAACTCTGCTATCGCCAAACTCCATTACGTTGCGGATAAGCTCTTTGTCGCCTTGTTCTATTGCACCCTCTTGCTGGGCCTCGTCCACCATGCTCATCAGTTCTTCTTCTGTGATGGTGGGCGCTTTGCTGAAGCGGAAAATTTTGGATAAAAGTATCTTCCAATACGAAAAGATAAAGTTTAGTGGTCTTAGTATAACAGTGCATATTTTCAGCGCCGGGGCAGAAAATATCGCAAAGCTTTCAGGCGATTCACTGGCCAAAGTCTTGGGCGATATTTCGCCAAAAATCAGCACGACTACTGTCATTACTATGGTGGACACGGTGGGGCCCAAAGTGCCGCCGAACAAACTGACAAACAAAACAGTGGATATAGATGTGGCGGCAATATTCACGATATTATTGCCCACAAGAATGGTGGATAAAAGAGTGCTGTAGTTGTTTGATAATTTAAGGGCGAGCTCGGCGCGCTTGTTGCCGCCGGCAGCCATGTTTTTTAAGCGTATGCGGTTCACTGCAGAAAAGGCAGTTTCAGTGGCGGAAAAATAAGCAGAGGATAAAACTAAAATTGCTAAAATACCAACGGTAGAAAGAACATCGGTGTCCATGAAAGGATACTCCTTTTGAATAATTTCTGATTTTTTGCATATAAGTGTTAATATTATACCACTTTATGGAATAATATACCATAGATTATAAAAGAAATATCTATTGAGAAAAAGTGCCAAATAGTGATATACTTATAAACAGTAGTTTAAAGTTTATACAAAAATCTCAGCAATATGTTTTGCTGGCGTGTCAGATAGTATACATAATACCGCCGGCATGGCTGTCTTTAAAGGGTTATTGAATTTGTACTATATAAAACACGGCATAGGAGGACTTTGAATGTCTATCACAGGAAAAAAGGTGATTTACACCGTTATTACCAATCAGTATGATCATTTGTTCCCTTCGCTGGAAGAGCAAGATGGCTGGGACATGATTTGCTTTACCGATGATGAAGGCTTGATAGGTGCAGGGTGGCAGGTGAAGCCTATTCCGCAGTTTATACAAAAGCAAGCTGATGGAGATGCCGTGAAAACAGCAAGGCTGGTGAAGCTGTTGCCACATCGGTTTTTAGAGGACTATGAGTACAGCCTTTATTTGGACGCGAATCGCTTGTTGTCACAAAAAGCGGATGTATTTGTGGAGGATTGTGAAGACGACATTGTGTGTCTTGGCTCGCTATATGTGGATGCATACGCCGCTGTGGAAAATTTGATTTTTGAAGAAACAAAAAAGCAGGAAGAAGACACCGAACTGCTGTTTTCACAGCCGAAACCGTTGGAAGAATCTCAAAAAAATATGATAGAGGACTTGGTGGTGCAGTGGCAGAAAGGCGGCCTGCCGGAATACAGTGGTTGTCCAGGCACGGCAGTGATGGGCAGGCGCCATAACAGGCCATCGGTTGTGCAGGTGATGGAAAGCTGGGCAGAATATGTGCAAAGTGGCCTGACGATAGATGAAGTTGCCTTTCCATATGCATGCTACAAGAATGGCGTGCAGTGGACAGAACGCCTGCAACAATTGCGGCGTGAAAAAGAGATGTTTTCAAGGGCCGAGTGGTTTGCCATGGTGATGCAACATGTGCGTATAGGCAACGATACAGAAGAGTTTGAGAAAACTGTATATGATGAAAACCCACCTCCTCCGGGCGGGGAATATGACGGATATCCGTTTTTGTTGACCATTGGTGTTCCCGTGTCGAATCAAATAGGAACTATAAGAAGGTGTCTTGAAGGAATTAAGCCGATATTAGATGCTTTACCGTCTGAGCTTTTGGTGGTTGATACCGGAAGTACCGACGGCACAGTGGAAGTGTGTGAAGAGTTTGGTGCGCGCGTGGTGAAGTTTCCGTGGATAAACCACATGTCTGCGGCCAGAAATACAGGCATAAAAGCGGCGAAAGGCTGCTGGTTTATGTCTATTGATGATGATGAGTGGTTTGAAGATACGACGTCTATCATTCATTTCTTTAAATCGGGCAACTACAAAAAATATAACATGGCTATGTATAATCAACGAAACTTTGACAACAAAAACATGACGAAACATGCACAGCATCCTACACCGCGTATGGGTAAAATGACACCCGGCCTTCATTTTGAGGGTCGAATTCATGACGCCCTCATACAAGAGGGAGAAGTAAAAAGAGTATATCTTGAAGCAGTGGCAAATCATCTGGGTTTTGCCAGTGATGATGAGGATTCGCTGAGGGAAAAATCAAGACGCAATGTGCGCATATTAAAGAAGGAAGTGGCATATTATCCGGAAGATTTGCGATTTGCAAACCAAATGGTGAAGGAATATCTGATGTTTAATCGTGTGAGTGACTCTATTCGCATGACGTTTTGGATTATGTCGCTAGGAAAAACTAAAGGCCATAGCTTTAACTGGCACTGGGTAAAGATAAATATAGCGCGCACTTTCCGTAACATGGTAGCATTGGACGGTGACGGCGCACAGGCTATTGATTATTATGAGAGGTTTTTAGATTTAGAAGAGTATAACGAGCTGGATAAATGCTTGGTACTGGGCACATTGGTCACGGCTCATGCCAAAAATGCCGAAGCTGAAGTGAAAAATTACCAAAAAGCTATGGAATATGCGCAAGAATATTTCAAAGTGAGGAAAAAATTCTTGTCGCTGAAGCCGGGCTTGCGTGACTTGCAGTTTGTCACTATCGGTGAAAACAGCGTAAATGATGAGACGGTGGCTCTCATGGCGAAGCAGCTGATGATAAACGGCACACATATAAATAAAACAAAAGTGGTGGACAGCTTTGTTTTAAGCAAAGATATGCTGGAATTTTTCTGTGAAGAGAAAAATCAAGACTATCGCACAGTGGTGATGGAATATCTGCTGGAAATGAAAAAAGTCGATGTTATGAATAAGGTGCTCTTGCATTTCAAAAAGAAAAACAGCGGGCAAGGCATGGAATATTTATATGCTATGGTATGCGAAAAAATAGACAACGAGGACACTTCGGAGTTTGAAGAAACATTAAAGAAAACAGCGCAGGATGACGAAGGGTTTTTGGCTATGCTAAGTTTGATGAAAACAGACGAAGCGTGCGAAAAAACGCAAGAGCTGTATAAAAAAGCAATAGAGTATGTGAAAGATACGCTGTTTTTACCGGGAAATTATTTCCGTGGTAGGTTGCTGCATGAAGCGTTGAGGCTAGGGCTTTGTGTGGATGATGTGTTTAGTTTGCTGGATCGATCTTCGATGGACTATGTTTTGTATGCCACGCGAGAGAAGAAAACATGGCGGCCGAAGCTGCGCGTTAATTTGCTGGGCTACATGGCTGAAATAAACACAGAGAAATCATTTTTACACAAATATTTAAAAGCACAGCTTAGCGAAGTGGTGTTTAGAGAAAAAGAAATGAACCGTGAGCTGAATGCAGAGGAATATTTAGACGAATTTGAAGCATATGTAAAAGACACCAGCGTGTGGCAGGAAGAATATTTTAACGGCCAAATATTGCAAGTCGAGGATGCCGTGTGTTTGCCGGCTAAAATGAGGGCAGTGCATGCGGCGAAAAAGGCGCTTGATTCAGTGGAGGCTGCCTCGCCTACCGATGCGATGAAATCGCTGAAAATTGTGGTGGCACAAGAGCCGTCTTTCAAGCATGCAGTGGCGATTTTAAATGAAAAGCTGATGAAAGACACAAAGCAAGAGCTGAGCCGGCAAAGTGAGATGGAAATGCTGCTTAGCGGGATAAAGCCAAAACTAAAGCAGATGCTGGCCGACGGTCAAATAGCGCAACTTAGGGCTATGATAGTTCAGCTGGAAGCTATTGCGCCAAATGATGAAGATATTTTAGAGATAAAAGCACAATTGAACTTGTTGCCGCCCAGCTAAAAGTGTGGTTTTAGGCAAAAAGTTCAATTAATTACAATATTTCAAATAAAGTTTATAATAGACAAGTTTGGTTACTATATTTAAGGGGTGGAATATGCAAGACTTGATTTTTCCGTTTGTTCTAACAGCGTTTGCAGGATTGTCTACCGGTATAGGTAGCTGTATTGCATTTTTTGCCAAAGGAACAAACAAGAAGTTTTTATCAATAAGTTTAGGGTTTTCCGGCGGTGTGATGATTTATGTGTCAATGATAGATATTTTCCCTAAAGCGCAAGAGTCGTTGTCTATGGTGCACGGCGAAAAAATGGGTCTTTTGTTTACCATGATTGCGTTTTTTGGTGGTATTCTGCTTATTGCCATTATTGACAAGTTGATTCCGGACAGTGCCAATCCACACGAGGTGAAATGCGTGGAGGGCGACGAAGAGTGCCAAAAAAACATGGGGCTGATGCGCACGGGTGTTTTCACAGCGCTGGCTATTGCTATACACAACTTTCCGGAAGGTCTTGCTACATTTGTGGCGGCGGTGCATGACCCCAGCATAGCAATACCCATAGTGGTGGCTATTGCTATCCATAACATACCGGAGGGCATTGCTGTTTCAGTGCCGATATACCAGGCCACCGGCAGCAGGAAAAAAGCGTTTTTATACTCGTTTGCTTCGGGTTTGGCCGAGCCACTGGGCGCACTGATAGGGTATATGATTTTACTGCCGTTCATGAACGACACAGTGTATGGTGTGCTTTTTGCCATGGTGGCGGGAATTATGGTGTTTATTTCTATAGACGAGCTACTTCCCTCGGCCAGAGAGTATGGATATCATCATTTATCCATCTATGGACTGGTGGTTGGAATGATGGTAATGGGTGTCAGCTTGTTTTTGTTTGTGTAGTCTTTTTAGCGATGCAGAGAAAAGTATTAGCACAGCTAAAAAAACAATAAATTCTGATATGATAACACCGTACCAAATGCCTGCTATCCCAAACAAAAGCGGTGTGAGAATAATAAATGCACTGTTGCAAATAAAGCTGCGCAGGCAAGCGATGATTAAAGAGTGTCGAGTTTTCTTGGCAGCTAAGGTGTAGCTGGTGTAAACAATGTTGATTGAGGCGAAAATGAATGAAATACCATATATAGTCATGCATTGGTAGGCCAGCTCGATAATATCTTTTTCAGTGGTGAATATAGTGATGATGTATCGACCTAATAAAAACATCACGATGTAAATAGCTACTGCGCAGATGATACTGAAAAAAAGGCCACGTCGTAAAAAATACTGTTCGTTTTCTTTGTTTTTTTGGCCGACGCTATAGCTGATAAGGGGCTGAATGCCTTGAGAAACACCGGTGAAAAGTGACAGAGTGATGACCACAATATAAGAGACTATGGCGAATGCCGACACGCCGATATCGCCAAAATAATGTGCGATAACAAGGTTGTAGCATAGTATGGTGACAGGCTGTGACATTTGGGTTATAAACTCAGGCAGGCCTACTTTAGCAATGTGTATGAGTAGCGATATTTTGAAATGTGGCAGGCGAATTCGTAAAACACCACGTTTTTTGAAAAAATGAAAAAGCAAAATGATGCAGGCGACCACTTGACCTAAACCTGAGGCAATGGCGGCGCCTTTTATGCCCATTTGCAAAGGGAATATAAAAAGCCAATCGAGAAAAACATTACTAAATGCACCGGCGATCATGCCCCAAAACGCAAGGATGGGGTCGTGGTCGTTTTTTACAAATATAGCTAAGACAATGCCAAGGCAGAAAAACATCCCGAACAAAACGTAGAATGTGAGATATGTCGAGGCATATTCGGCTAGTGTTTCGCTGGCACCTAAAAGCACCACAAGCTCATCTGCAAACAAAAGCGCCAATATCATCATGAACAAGGCGAAAAATAAAACAGAAAACAAAGTGACAGCAAAAGTGTTTCCGGCTTCTTTATATTTTTTTTCGCCAAAATAAATAGAGCAAAGAGTGGCGCCGCCCATGGTAAGCATCATTGTAACAGCTGTTAAAATTGCTACAAACGGCCATGCTATGTTGACGGCGGCAAGAGCGTTTGCGCCAACACCACGACCAACAAAAATACCGTCCACAACCACATACAAAGCGGAAACCAGGCATGCGCCGATGGACGGAATAACATATTTAAGAAAACTTTTTTTAGTAAGCATATTATGAAACCTATTTTAATGAATTATTAAAGTGAATTTATATTTACAGATATATAAAATGTGCATTATTGAGAATATCATAAAACAAAAATTTTGTCACGTAAAAAAACCCACACGTAAGTGTGGGCCTTTTTTAAAGGGTGTTTCATCAGAGTTGAGGAGGAATTGTTCAGTAAAAGGTGGGTTGCGGCGCCCGTCCTTTCACTGATCTTAGTATACCTGTTTTTTGCGTGTAAATTATGATATAATTATAAAAAAGATGTGTTTGTAAAGTGTGTAAAATGTTAAAATCAAAGCAGGTAGATATGCTCGCTGGGCGAAGTGAAGTTAAAGCTTGTAATAAAGAGCCATGGTGTACGTGGAAATTTACAGTGTTGCCATGGACAAAAGAAGAAAAAAGTAGTAAAATGTATAGGTCCGAAAAAATTTATTAGAATAAAATTATGATGAAATCAATATTATGGTAGGAGCGAAAATATTTTTATGGATATGAAAGCGTTATTGCTGGATAAAATTGGAAGAAAAGATATTGTTTGTGGTGTGGTAGGCCTTGGATATGTGGGCTTGCCTTTGGCTGTGGAAAAAGCTAAAGCTGGCTTCAAAACAATAGGCTTTGATATTGCGCCTGAGCGCGTGGATATGGTGAACAATAAAGTAAATTATATCGGCGATGTGGTGGACGACGAGTTGTCGGAAATTATCGACGAGGGCAAGTTGCGCGCTACCACGGACTTTGAAAAAGTGGGCAAGGCTGATTTTATTGCTATTTGTGTTCCTACACCGCTTGATGAGCATCAGCAGCCAGACATTAGCTATGTGCGCTCGTCCACCGAGCAAATTGCAAAATACTTGACACCAAATACCATGGTGGTGCTGGAAAGCACCACATATCCCGGCACAACGGAAGAGCTTATTCGTCCTATCTTGGAAAAAGGCAGTGGGCTGGTTTGTGGTAAAGATTTTTATCTGGGCTTTTCACCCGAGCGTGTAGACCCGGGCAATGTTTTCTTTAAAACAAAAAACACACCTAAAGTGGTGGGCGCCATAGGCAAAGACGCCACCGAGGTTATAGCGGCGATGTATCGTTCTGTGCTGGAAAGTGACGTGTTTGAAGCGTCTTGCCCGGCCGTTGCCGAGATGGAAAAAATCCTTGAAAACACATACCGCAACATAAACATAGGCCTGGTGAACGAGCTGGCGCAGCTGTGCCATAAAATGGGCATTGATATTTGGGAAGTAATAGATGCTGCCAAGACAAAACCGTATGGTTTTCAGGCGTTTTATCCCGGCCCGGGCCTTGGTGGACACTGCATTCCACTTGATCCTTATTACCTTTCATGGAAAGCAAGAGAGTATGGTTTTCACACCAGCATGATTGAGTCTAGCATGATGATAAACGACCGCATGCCTGAATATTGTGTGGACAGAGCACTAAAACTTTTAAACAAACAAAAGAAAGCGCTTAATGGCGCCAATGTGCTGCTTTTAGGCGTTGCGTATAAGCAGGATATTGACGACTACAGGGAAAGCCCCGCCGTGGCCGTGATGGAGATTTTAAAAGAATATGGTGCCGAGGTGGAGTTTTACGATCCGTTTATTCCGAAGTTTGAAATAGTACGTGGAAAGTGGTATGAAGGCCTTAGCGAGCTCACACCACAGCGTGTACAAGAGGCGGATATTGTTATTGTTACCACCGGCCATACATGCGTAGATTATAAAATGGTGCAAAAGAATGCAAAGTCTATTTTCGACACAAAGAACATAATGCGCCAAAAAGACGCAATGGGTGACAATGTGGAGGTACTGTAAAAAATGAAATATGCGCTGATAGGTTGCGGACGTATTTCCACAAATCATATAAAAGCCGCTGTGCAAAATAATTTAGACATTGTGGCTGTTTGCGATGTGGTTGACGCACATATGGAAGAAGTTTTGGCAAAGCACGAGCTGCAAAATGATGCAAACATTAAAAGATATACATGCTATAAAGAGCTGATAGAAAATGAAAAACCCGAGCTTGTGGCGATAGCCACCGAAAGTGGATCGCATGCCGAGATAGCGCTGGCTTGCATCGACGCCGGCATAGCGGTGATTATTGAAAAACCAATGGCGATGAGTCTGGAAGATGCAGATGAAATCATTCGCCGTAGCGACGAAAAAGGCGTGGTGGTGTCTGCGTGCCATCAAAACAGGTTTAACGTGGCTGTGCAGGAAATGCGCGGTGCAATAGAACAAGGCCGGTTTGGGAAGCTGTCGCATGGCTCCATTCATGTGCGCTGGAACCGTGGCACTCACTACTACGAGCAAGCGCCTTGGCGCGGTACTTGGGCCGAGGACGGTGGCGCACTGATGAACCAGTGCATTCATGGTATTGACTTGCTTCGCTGGATGATGGGCGACGAGATTGTTTCGGTGTATGGCGCTACTCGTCAGCGTTTTCATGATTATTTAGAAGCAGAAGACGTGGGACTTGCTGTGGTGCAGTTTAAGAACGGTGCACTCGGAACAATTGAAGGAACCACAAACGTGTACCCACAGAACTTGGAAGAAACACTGTATATTTTTGGCGAGAACGGCACAGTGAAACTGGGTGGCCGCAGCTGCAATGAAGTGGATGTGTGGCAGTTTGCCGATGGCCAAAGCGAAGATGAGGCAAAGCAAGGCCTTGCCGAAGAAGTTCAAAATGTGTATGGAAACGGACACAACAGCCTGTATACTGATGTGATAGAGGCAGTACAGCAAAAAAGAGCGCCTTATGTTGATGCAAGAGCAGGCAAACGTGCGCTGGAACTGGTTTTGGCAGTGTATAAAAGTCAAAAACTGGGCCAAAGTGTGTCTTTACCGCTGGATTCATTCTCTACCATGGACATGGTGGGGGAGTTTGACTGATTGCCGTTAAAACAATGAAGGCGGATAGCAGTGAAAAACAGTATGTCACATTCACACCGCTTTCGGCGTGGATGTGATATTTGCTTTATTGGGAGTTAGGAGCGTTTTATGGAAAAGGACTTTTTTGCTCATGAGAGCTGTTATATAGACGACGGTGCAAAAATTGGCAAAGAAACAAAAATATGGCATTTTTCGCATATTCAGCCGGGCGCGGTGATTGGCGAAAATTGCACATTGGGCCAAAATGTCAATGTTAGTGGCGGCTCTAGCATAGGAAACGGCGTGAAAATCCAAAATAATGTATCAATTTACAGTGGTGTCACATTGGAGGATTATGTGTTTTGCGGGCCGTCCATGGTGTTTACAAACGATGCCACACCACGCTCGAAATACCCAAAACACGGCGCATATTTGAAAACGCTGGTGAAAGAAGGTGCATCTATCGGGGCAAACGCCACCATAGTGTGTGGGCACACGGTGGGCAGATGGGCGTTTGTGGCGGCGGGTGCCGTTGTGACAAAAGATGTGAAAGACTACGCCGTGATGGCAGGTGTCCCGGCAAAGCAGATTGGCTGGGTGTGCGAATGTGGAGCTCTGCTAAAAGACGGTTTAAGCTGCACGCAATGCGAGCGTAAATATAAAGAAACAGAAAATGGACTTATAGAAGTTTTGGGAGAATAATATGGAATTTCGCGACTTGAAAAAACAGTACAGCATGTTTAAGCCTCAGATGGATGCAGCGCTTGCAAGTGCGGTGACAGAGGCAAGGTTTATCTCCGGGCCGCAGGTACGCAGCCTTGAAAAAAGAATGGAAGAGTATACCGGCAGAAAACACTGTATCAGCTGCGCAAACGGAACAGACGCGCTGGTCATCATGCTGAAAGCATGGGGAATAGGGCCTGGCGACGCTGTGTTTGTGCCGGATTTTACATTTTTTGCTACCGGTGAATGTGTGTCGATGATGGGCGCGACACCTATTTTTGTGGACGTGTGCAAGGATACATTCAACATTGATGTAAATAGCCTGAAAGAAGCCGTGACAGCAGTGGAAAAACAGGGCAAACTTTCACCAAAAGCTATCATACCGGTGGATTTGTTTGGCCTTCCTGCTGATTATGACGGCATTATGAAAATAGCAAAAGAGCACGGCTTGCGTGTGTTGGAAGACGCGGCGCAAGGCTTTGGCGGTATGATGAACGACAAAAAAGCGTGTGGCTTTGGCGATGCCGCCACCACCAGCTTTTTCCCGGCAAAACCACTGGGATGCTATGGTGACGGTGGTGCGATTTTCACTGACAACGACGATGAAGCGGCGCTTTTGCGTTCTTTGTGCGTGCATGGCAAAGGCGCAGGCGGAAAATATGACAACGTGAGAATAGGATACAACTCTCGGCTGGATACCTTGCAAGCGGCGATATTGCATGTAAAGATGGATGTGTTTGACGCCGAGGTGAAGGCTGTGAACAATGTGGCATGCGAGTATACTCGGCTTTTAAAAGATGTGGTGAAAACGCCTATTATTCCGGCAGGATATTACTCGTCTTGGGCGCAATACACCATTTGCCTAGACAGCGAAGAGCAAAGAAATTCACTTTCGGAGTACCTGCAAGAAAAAGGAATTCCCACCATGGTGTACTACATGAAAACCATGCGTGAGCAAGCGGCATTTGATAGTGTGCGTGATATGCAGGTGGTGAGCTCACCGGTTGCCGAAAAACTGTGCCGCACGGTGCTTTCCTTGCCGATGCATCCGTATTTGGAAGAAAGTGAAATAGAAGCTATTACAAACGCAGTTAAAGAAGGACTGTCGCCTTGACGCATTATGTAAAATGTAATATACTTTTTGTTTGGATATAGCAATAACGTATATTATTTGTGAGATAAAATAGCGGTATACACAACTGATGAAAATTAAAATATTTATGCGATTTTACACAAAATGAAGGAGCTTATTATTATGCAGATGAAAGACAAATACACAAAAGCGCTGGTTACAGGCGGCGCAGGATTTATTGGTAGCCACTTGGTGGAAGAACTGCTGGCGGAAGGCCTTGATGTAGTATCGATTGACAACTATTTTGGTGGCAAAAAAGAAAACTTGGCGGAGTTTCATGAAAAATATCCGGGCAAGCTGACAGAGCTGAATGTAGACGTTACCGACTATGACGCCTTGAAAAAAGTGTATGAGCTGGGCATTGATATTGTGTATCATGAAGCTGCCAGCAAAAAGACTATTTGCA
>CAYJIC010000013.1:0-31003 GCA_964370155.1 uncultured Oscillospiraceae bacterium | reverse complement strand
AAAGTTCTAAAAATGTGTTGTGATATTCGCACGCTTCCACCACAATACCGTCGCCCTTACCGGATTTACCATAGCCGTCGATAAGAGGAAGTTTTCCACCGATGACAGCGGCGGGGTCAAGGCCGGCCATTTCAAGTATTTGCGTGGCCATGCCTGTGGCGGTGGTTTTGCCATGTGTGCCGGCAATGCACAAAGAGCGTGGATATAAAGAAGTGACGTAACCCAACATTATACTGCGTTCTATACAGGGAATGCCTAGATTGCCGGCCTCTACACGCTCGGGATTTTCGGGTGGAATGGCGGCAGAATACACCACTAAATCTGCACCATGCACGTTTTCACTACGCTGGCCCATGATAACACGCACGCCCAAGCGCCGCTCGTAGTTTAATATATCGCCTTCGTTTACGTCGCTACCCGAGATATTGTGCCCGGCCGAAAACAATATTTGCACCAAAGGATACATGCCACTACCACCAACGCCCACAAAATGTATGTTTTTTTTGCCGGAAAGCAGTTTCTTTAAATCTATAGCCATAAAAATTCCTCACATCATATATTGTCATAGTGTAAATAGTTTGATTTTACATAATGATACAGGATATAAAAAACAATTACAAGGGCACATTATGCCCACAATTCACGAAGAAACCCTAACAAAAAGCTATGATTTTGGTGAAGAAGGCAAAAGAAAATGTATGTGCTTGTAAGTTTGGCTTTACTGTGATATAGTACACATATCGAGAACATATGTGCGACTGTGAGAAACAAAACGCAGTTATGCTTTGGAGGCGGATATGGAAACGCGTAAATATGTGCTTGTGGATACGCAGGTGTTGCCGGAAGTGTTTTTGCGGGTGCTACAAGCCAAGGAAATGCTGGTAAGTGGCGAGGCAAAGAATGTATCGTGTGCCACACGCATGACGAACGTAAGCCGTAGTGCTTATTATAAGTATAAAGACAGTATATTCCGTGCAGATTCCGACAAGCAAGTAGTGACACTGAAAGTGACGTTGCTGGACCAAACAGGAGCGTTGCAGGCACTGCTTGCCGAGATATCTCGTGCCGGTGCCGGTGTGGTGACTATAAACCAAAACATGCCGGAAAATGGCGCGGCTATGGTGGCTGTCACGGTGCGTACCGAGGGTATGGCCCAAAACGTGGAAGAGCTGATGCAAGACTTGAAAAAACAAAAAACGGTGGTGGATATCCGCCTGAGTAAATAAGGAGAGAACATGGCAAAGCTAGCAATTTTAGGATTTGGCACGGTGGGTAGTGGTGTACTTGAAATTTTACAGCGGAATGCGGCAGGAATATCACGTCGATTGGGGCAATCGCTGGAAGTAGGCTACATTTGCGATATCAGGGATTTTTCCGATCATCCCAATGCAGAGCTTTTTGTGAAAAGTATTGACACTATTTTGGAAGATGATGATGTGCGTGTGGTGGTGGAGACCATCGGTGGCGCTGGCATTGCGCTGGAGTATGTCACAAAAGCACTTCAAAGTGGTCGCCATGTGGTGACCAGTAACAAAGAACTGGTGGCGCAGCATGGCGCACAGCTTTTAGCCACTGCTAAAGAAAAAAATGTGTGCTTTTTGTTCGAGGCCAGTGTGGGTGGCGGCACGCCTATCATCACACCGATGCACCAGTGCCTTGCGGCAAACCAGATTTCATCGGTGGCAGGTATCGTGAACGGTACCACCAACTATATGATGACACGTATGGAAAAAGAAGGTCTGACGTTTGAGGATGCTTTGGCAGAGGCGCAAGCCTTGGGATATGCTGAAACCATCGATCCTTCATACGACGTGGATGGCCTTGATGCAGGACGTAAAATTGCTATTTTGGCATCGCTTTCTTTTGGCGAGCATATTTATCCGCAAAATATTTTCACACGTGGTATTCGTGGTATCACACCAAAAGACATGCAAGCGGCGAAAAAGCTGAATACCGCTATCAAGCTGATTGCATATACACAAAAAGAAAATGACGAGCTTTTTATTGGTGTAGAGCCGATGATGGTGCCGATGCAAAACCGCTTAGCAGGCGTGGAAGATGTCTTCAATGCTGTGCTTATCGACAGCGACATGCTGGGTGAGGTGGTATTTTACGGCAAAGGCGCAGGCAAACTTCCCACAGCCTCGGCAGTGGTGGCGGATGCTATCGACGCACAAAAAGATGGCGTGAAAATTCACCACAGCCTGTTCTGGCAACCAAGCCAGCCAAAAGACGGCATGTATCCTTCTTACGATGGTTGCGATGTATACGTACGTGTGGCGAAAGAGGATGTAGATAAGCTAAAAACCATAAAAGGTGCAAATGTTTTAGAGGAAGAATGCGCCGCAGTACTGAAAGCAGACGGCAGTGTAGAGGCTATGCTGAAAAAAGTGGAAGATGCCGGATGCAAGGTAGAACTCACTTTAAAAATGTGGAAATGAGCGTTGTATGATAACAGTATATGTGCCGGCTACCAGCGCCAACGTGGGCTCGGGATTTGACACTGTCGGGTTGGCATTGGGTTTTGGAAACACTGTGGCGATGAAGGAAAGCAATACAATAAGTATCATTTCAAAAGATGGCTACGATGTACCGGTAAGTAAAAACAATCTTGTGTTTAAAACGGCAAAAAACCTGTATGAAATATGTGGACGAAAGTTTTATGGCTTGCATATGGAGCAAGAAAGCCCGATTCCAACCACAAGAGGACTGGGCTCGTCCTCGGCGTGTATTGTGGCGGGGCTTGTCGGCGCAAACGCACTGATGAAAAACCCATGCACACGTGCAGAGCTTTTAGATATAGCCGCTGAAATGGAGGGTCATCCCGATAACGTAGCGCCGGCTATTTTAGGCGGTCTGGTGACAGCCTGCATGGAAAACGGTAGAGTATATAGCGTGAAAAAAGAATTGTCACCGGCACTGGAATTTGCGGTATTTATACCAAGTTTTGAGCTCTCCACAAAAAAAGCACGTGCGGCATTGCCGGAAAAAGTACTGCATAAAGATGCCGTGTTTAACATGTCACGTGCGGCGCTCTTATCGGCGGCATTGTGTGAGGGTCGGGTGGATTTACTACCGGTGGTGTGTGAAGATACACTGCATCAGCCGTATAGACTGGGTTTAGTACCGGGCGGTAAAGAGATATTCAGCATGGCGAAGAAATGTGGCGCTGAAGCGGTGTTTTTAAGTGGAGCAGGACCTGCTATCATAGCAGTGGTTGAAACGCATAAAGAAGATTTTTGGAAAAAAGCAAAAAGCAAGTTAAAAAAAGCAAAGCAGGACGAAAGAAAAGAAAGTCGGTTTACGCTGATGCGCTCCTCGGCAGACAATGTGGGTGCACGGTTGATATAAACAGGTAGAAACTAAAAGGAGGCTTTGTGGCCTATGGCAGTGATTGTACAAAAATTTGGCGGCACATCGGTAAGAGACAAAGAACGCATTTTCAATGTTGCACGTATTATCGGGCAAACACATGCGGCAGGAAACGATGTGGTAGTGGTGGTATCGGCGCAGGGAGACACCACAGATGTATTACTAGAAAAAGCAGGTGAAATCACCAGCAAACCCAGCGCACGCGAGCTTGATGTGCTACTTTCTACAGGCGAGCAAATCACTATTTCACTGCTCAGCATGGCGCTGAGTGAGCTTGGATATGCAGCGGTGAGCTTGACAGGATGGCAAGCAGGCTTTGAGACAAATCGCTCATACGGAAAAGCCAGAATAAAAAAGTTAGACGGCGTAAGGATTAGAGCAGAGCTTGACAAGCGTCGCATTGTGATAGTTGCAGGCTTCCAAGGTGTGAACAGATACGATGATATCACCACTTTGGGCAGAGGCGGCAGTGACACGTCTGCGGTGGCTATAGCTGCGGCATTAAATGCAGACAGGTGTCAGATATTTACCGATGTGGATGGTGTGTACACAGCCGATCCAAGGTTAGTGCCAAACGCTAAAAAACTGGATTTGATTTCATTTGACGAGATGTTAGAGCTTGCGACGTTGGGCGCACAAGTGCTGAATAATCGCAGTGTAGAGCTGGCAAAAAAATACGGCGTGGAACTGGAAGTGCTATCAAGCTTAGACCCCAGCGCCGGAACAATTGTAAAAGAGGTGGCAGATATGAAAGAGGGAATGTTGATCAAAGGCGTGGCAAAAGACACAAAAGTAGCGGTAGTTACCTTGCCGGACGTACCGGATGTACCCGGCGTGTCATATAAAATATTCAGCCTATTGGCACAAAAGCGCGTGAATGTAGACATCATTTTACAGGCAAGTGGTCGTGGTGGAAACAAAGATATCATTTTCACTGTGCCGCTAGACGATGCCGAGATGGTACGTGAGCTGATGAAAGAAAACATGTCTCGATTTGAGGGCAAGGAAGTGGAGATATCCACCGACGTGGCAAAAGTGAGCATCGTGGGCGCAGGCATGCAAAGTCATTCAGGGGTAGCTTCCACCATGTTTGAAGCGCTTTATGAAGCTAATATTAACATCAACATGGTATCTACCAGTGAGATTAAAATATCTGTGCTTATCAAAAAAGATGAAGCAGACAGAGCAGTATCGGTGATACATGATGCATTCGCAGAAAGATTTGGGAAAGACTGATGTGAGCTAATGTCTTGTAGCATATTCATATAAAAACTGAAAACAGTGGGACTTTCACAAAAGCACCACTGTTTTTTAAGTGGTGGCTATTGTCAGAGCCTTTATAAAAGAGTATAATAATAAAGAATATCTAAGTGTATATGTGCGTGTTTTATTGGTGAAGATATTATAAAAACGATCTTTAGGGAAGGATGAGTGCTGTGCCGGAAGATCCGCGTTATGGGCTGGGAAATAAAGAGAGCGAAGACGAATATCGTCGTCGCCAGTCGGCAAAGGCAAAAAGACGCCAGCAAAGACGGACACAACGCCTTTTAATGATAGGCGCGTTTGTGCTTGCTGCGGTGCTTTTGGTGTTGGTCATTATTGCAATATTTAGAGGGATTTTTGGCGGTGCCCAGGCAGAGTCTTTGGCAGAGCCACACAACTACCCGCCTGTGCCTGTTTCATCTGAGCCTACCAATCAATATCCAACGGCATCTGATGAGATGAAAAGTGAGTGGTATTTACAACTGGTGAATGGAAACAAGCCTATTGCACAAAGCTATACCATGGAAGGGGATAGCCTAGCCGCCATAACACAAGTGCCGAATCAGTATTGGTTTGACGCACGGATTGTGGGCGAGTTGCAGCAGATGATAACAGACTGTAACGCAAACGATGGATACAGCCTGGAGGTCCGTAGCGGTTATCGCAGTCCGGACACACAAAACCAAAACTATGACTATCTTGTGGAGCTGTATCAGGGCCAGGGCCAAAGCGAGGTACAAGCCGAAATACTGGCACGCCAGCTGGAGCCGCCCAGTGGTTACTCCGAGCATCAGATAGGCCTTGCAGTAGATTTTACAAATGCTTTGATTGGTAGCGTGAATGATAGCTTTGCCCAAACACCTGAGTTCCAGTGGCTTTGGGATAACGCACACAATTATGGGTTTATCCTGCGCTATCCGTCTGATAAAACAGCCATCACAGGCTTCCAATACCAGCCGTATCATTGGAGATATGTAGGGGTGGATGCCGCCACAAACATAAAACAGCACCAGCTAAATACAGGTAACTTGATTTGCCTTGAAGAGTATCTATCGGAGGTTTCACAAGAACAAGAAACTGATACTCAAAGTGCTAGCGTGAGCTCTGTTGCAAGCTCTAGTGCCACATAGTAAAAATGAAGATGATAAAAAGCTAAAGGCAAAGTCGCCCATAAGCGGCTTTGCACTTGCTTTAATAGGAGCATTTATGAGACGAAGAGAGATAGCACCCGGTGCATACATCACATCGATACCCGGTGAAAAGTTTAAACGCGGTAAAATTGCTGTGCATTTTGTGTTGCCGTCGCAGCGCGGCAATGCCACCGAAATGGCGCTGATTCCGCATATACTTGACCGCAGATGTGAACAAATTCCGGATTCGTTGCAACTTTCTCGTTTTTTATATTCACTGTATGGCGCAGATATTTCTAGTGAGAGTTACAGTGCCGGGCCCGCAAGAATTGCAAGCTTTGGTATATCCGGCCTAAAAAACGAGTTTGCCCTGCAAGGGGAAGACTTGACAGCTCAGTATACAGATGTTTTATGTAATATTATGTTTCATCCGCTACTTGAAAATGGTGCGTTTTCAGAAGAAGACGTGGAGATTGAAAAAGAAAAGCAATCTGACTTTTTAAAAAGTGAGATGAACGACAAGCGCGGATATTGCATGCGTCAAGCACGTAGAAAACTGTATAAAGACTCTCCACTGGGAATTGAATCGGCAGGTTATCTGGAAGACATGGATAACATCACACCGAAAAGTTTATATATACAGTGGGAAAATATGTTGCGCTGTGCCCAAATAGAAGTACTGATATGTGGCATGGACGAAGAAGCAGTGGCGCAAAGAATAGCAAAAGAGCTAAAAGGATATGAGCGTGTACCGTGCGAAATGCCAGATGTTAAATTGCCACAAAAAAGTGACGACGTAGAACATTATGAAGAGGCAATGGCTACCACTCAGGGCAAGCTGAATATCATATGCACCAGCGGCGAAAAAGCGGACGGACGAAAAGAAGTGACGTTGCGTCTTGCAAGTGCGCTGTATGGCGGCTTACCCACATCGAGATTATTTATGAACGTGCGGGAAAAACAAAACCTTTGCTATTATTGTGCTTCCAGTTATGGGTTTTTCAGTGGAACACTAAGCATGGATTCAGGAGTGGACCACCAAAACACCACTCGCACCATCAAGGCAATTTTGAAAGAGCTTGAAGAGATGAAAAAAGTGCCGGTGAGCGATCAAGAACTGAAAGCGGCTCAAAAATATATGGAGAGCATGTTTACCTCGGCAAAAGACAGCCCTGATGCACTTTTGAATTTTGCATTCACTGAATGGCTAAAAGGTACAAATCGTACCTTGGATGATATGATAAGCTTGGTGAAACAAGTTTCGGCAGAAGAAATACGCCAGGCGCTTACAGAGTTTACGCCGGCGGTGGAGTATGTGATTGTCAATGAGGAGGATACATAGTGAACAATACTTTGCCAAAAGCGGCAGTGGATGCGCTGGAATTTGAAGAGAAAATCCTGCCTAATGGGTTGTGTGTTCGCCTTATATCTATGCCGGAATACAGCGCTGTGCATGCTATTTATGCCACAAAATTTGGTTCTATAAACAGGAAATTTACTCAAAACGGAAAAACGATGGATTTGCCGTCCGGCATTGCCCATTTTTTAGAGCATAAAATGTTTGAAAATAAAGACGGAGTGGATGCGTTTACTCTTTATTCCGAGACGGGTGCTGCGGCAAACGCATATACAGGGTTTGATCGCACCAGCTATGTGTTTACATCCAGCCGTGAGATTGATAAAAACTTGGATATTTTACTTTCTTTTGTGGGACATCCTTATTTCACTGAGAAAACAGTACAAAAAGAGCAGAGTATTATTGGCCAAGAAATTGGCATGTATCAAGACCACGCCGAGTGGTGTAACATGATGGGTATATTGCAGTGCCTATATCACAACCATCCTGTGCGTGATGATATAGCAGGAACGGTGGAGTCCATCGCCGAAAT
This sequence comes from uncultured Oscillospiraceae bacterium, assembly GCA_964370155.1. Lineage (GTDB taxonomy): Bacteria > Bacillota > Clostridia > Oscillospirales > Ruminococcaceae > JAAYCI01. Next base: position 23,349 of record CAYJIC010000013.1, on the reverse strand, counting down.
CACGCCTGAAATGTTATATTCGTGTACAGATGCATATTATCATCCGAGCAACATGATACTTTGTGCGGCAGGTAATGTAAGTATGGAGCAGTTACTTTCGGCAGTAGAGCGCGCAGGACTTCCAAAAGAGGCATCGCCACGTGTGGAAACTGTGTTTCCACACGAGCCAGGTGATATCCACATGTCACGAAAAGAACTGTCTATGGCGGTAGCTATGCCTATGTTCGCTTTAGGATTCAAGGAAAAACCGGTGCAGGAAAGCACCCTTAAAACCGAAGTGGTGTGCGATTTGCTTGGCGAGATGCTTTGTGGGGAGAGTTCGGCGCTTTATCGCAGTTTGTACGACGAGGGGCTGGTGCAGCCGGACTTCGGCATGGAATTCGGATGTCATGCGGGATGCTTACATTTTATGATCACCGGTGAAAGCAACCAGCCTGATGTTGTCAGAGAGCGGATACTTAGCGAAATAAACCGCCAAAGGACACAAGGCATAAGCAAAGAGCAGTTTGATATTTGCAAGAAGATGATGTATGGCGAGGCGATAGCCGACCTTGAAAGTGTGGAAAGAATGGCATCTCTTTTAAGCCAAAGCTACTTCAAAGGCCGTACACCGGCACAGGAACTGGACGCGATTGCCTCGGTAAGTATAGAAGATGTGCAAGCAGCTCTTTCTGAAATGTTGCAAGAGGAAAAAAGTGCGTTTATGCTTATTAATCCGATGAAATAATAAACGGGTGATATGGCGATAATGTGCAGTGAAAAATAAGTGGGGTTGCCCGCAAAATGGAGTGAAGGATATTATGATGTCAGTACCTGTTCAGTTTCCAAATTTAGGACTATCATTTGATGTTTCCCGTGTGGCGTTCACCGTGTTTGGGGTGAATATTTATTGGTATGGTGTACTTATTGGCTTGGGCATGGCGCTTGCTGTGTTGTTTGCTTTCAGAAAAGCGTCCGAATTCGGCATAGATATAGATCGCATGATAGATGTTATTATTGTGGGCTTTATTTGTGGGGTTGTAGGCGGTAGGCTTTATTATGTGGTGTTTGTGGATGCCACATATGAGACGTTTTTTGACTTGATTGATTTACGCAGCGGCGGAATTGCAATTTACGGTGGCATCATAGGCGCGGCGCTGGGCGTGATTGCAGGATGTAAGATACGTAAAGTACCATTGTTTCCAATGCTGGATTTAGTAGGTATGGGGTTCTTGATAGGTCAAAGTATTGGTCGTTGGGGCAACTTTTTCAACCAAGAAGCTTTTGGTAACAATACCACCGGATTGTTTGGCATGATTAGCCCGTCCACGACAGAATACCTGCAATATAACGCAGGCTGGCTAAGTGAACAAGGAATATTTGTAGACCCGGCACTGCCTGTGCATCCTACATTTTTGTATGAAAGTGTATGGTGCGCAATAGGATTTTTCGTTTTGTTGTGGTATTCTAAAAAGCGCAAATTCCATGGTGAGATTGCGCTGATGTACGTTATGTGGTATGGTGCAGGACGCGCGGTGATTGAAGGGCTGCGAACCGACTCGCTAATGATAGGAAGTATACGCGTGTCGCAAATGCTGGGTGTTATTTCTGTGGTAGCGGCAGGTGCACTGTGGGTATATTTGCGCCGTAAGTATAAAGATACACCGCTGGTTATACCAGAACTTCCGGATAATGCGGCAACAGTGAAAGCGGATTTAAAAACCGAACCTATGAATATATCTGAGAAAAAAGCTAAAGATGAAAGCGCAGGACAAAGCAAAGGTCAAAGTCGAAGACAGTATCGTCCACGCGGCTTAGCTAAAAAACATACAAAAAAACAAAAACGAAATCAAAGACAAATCAAAAGAAGACCTCGGCGCTAAAATATAGAAAAGTATTCTAGCAAATATGTATCAGTGTGGTTTTGGAGGTATCAAGATGATGTCAGGACTGGGCAGCGTGATACAACCTTTATTTGACAGGACTTTACCAAGTAGCATAGCCGATTCACCGGTGCAAGAAAATATCAGCCTGGCAAACCTCATGCTTGTGGTGGGCTTGGCCGTGGTGGTAACAGTGCTAGCGAGGTACCTTTCAGGGCCCAGAAACAAAAAGAGATAGCTAATGTGTTGTGGATAAGTTTGGCAGAAGGCGTGGATAGCAATGCGGTAGAAAAATGTGCAAATGTTTTGTGTAAATTGTGCAAAAAAATGCCGTAATACCTTGCATATGGATAAGTTTAGCACTATAATAAAATTAGGTAGTTAGAATTTTGATTTTAAATTTCCAAAGGGGGTATCAAAATGAGCGACTCCACAACAACAATTTTTTCGGTGCACGACGACAAAGATAACGAAATTCGGCAAATATTGACAGAGGTATATGCTGCTTTGAAGAAGAAAGGGTATAATCCTATAAATCAAATTGTCGGTTATATTTTGTCAGAAGATCCTACATATATCACCACTTTTGGTGGTGCCCGTACCAAGATTTGCAAGGTGGATAGGGATGATATCTTGCAAACAATAGTCAAGAGCTATTTGGGCGAGTAGAGATATTACCGTTTTATCGGATATGATATAAATAATTGTTATTTTCCTTTGCGCTGTGCTTAGTTTAGATAGCGTAAAGGTTTTGTGCTTTTAAAAAGTAATTAAATTGCAAGATGTAAAAAAATGTGATATAATTACTAGATGTGAAAAAAGTTATACTATGTAAAGAGGGGAGATGATCTTACATGGCATTTAAAAGTAAATTGATTTATAAAGACAAGCCGTTGGTGCGCTCAAAAAACGAGATGTACTATGGTGATATGAGTGATCCTTATGTGGTATTTATGCAGATTTTGTCTCACAAAGAAGAAGGTAAAGATCAAGTTCCGGATAAGATAATAGTGATGTTGTTATCCACGGATATCACGTTGTCGCCAAAAGATAGAATTGTGAAGCAAAGTATGAAAAATGGATTGTACAATGCGGTGGATTTTGCAGCGATATTGCTGGGGCGAGCCTTGGCAAAGTAAGTGCTAGACTGATTAATTGTGATAAGTAGGGGGAGTTTTTGATGAGATCGACAGCCAGTAGTGCGGTAAGAGAACTGGTGGTAGCGGCGTTATGCTTGAGCTTATGTATTCTTTTACCATTTTTGACAGGGCAAATTCCGCAAATAGGAAGTATGCTGTCACCGATGCATATTCCGGTGTTGCTTTGTGGATTTTTATGCCGTTGGCCTTGGGCTGCAGGCGTTGGGTTTATTGCACCAATCTTGCGCAGCATGATGCTGGGAATGCCACCTATTTTCGTAGCGTCTGCCATGGCGTTTGAAATGGCGGCATATGGTTTGGTAGCAGCTGTGGTGTACGGTATTTTACCAAAGAAAACGGTTAATATTTATGTGTCGCTGATAGTGGCAATGTTGGTGGGTAGAGTTGTGTGGGGTGCGGCATCGTTTGTGATTTATAACACGGCTATGAACACGCAGTTTACGATTGAAATGTTCTTGACGGGTGCGTTTTTACAGGCTATTCCGGGTATCATTGCCCATATTTTGCTCATACCGCCTTTGGTACTGGCCATACAAAAAAGTGGCTGGAAAACACCAAAAGCAATGGCCGGATAAAAAGTTTTTGATAGTAAAACATAAATAGCGAAATATCTGCTTGAGCATTAGAGATATTTCGTTTTTTATTTTCAGAAAGGAATATAAATGCAAGAAGATAGCATACAGCAATTTGAGAAGTTGAATGATTTGCAAAAAAATCAATTTGCAGAAATTTTGTTGAGGGATTCGGGCATTTGCTCAACTTAAAAAAAGATACAGATAAGTTTAAGTTGTTGCTTTTGTGTTCGTTTCACCCATTGAATTCGTATGCGTATGTTAAAGACGGCATAGCAGTGGGAATAATTTTACTTGCCACTAATAAGCTGCGTCCGCTGAAATTAAACGAAGCAGAGGCTGTCAAGTTATTTGGGAAGCTAAAAGGAATGTCGATGTGTAGGCAAATAAATATGTTTTTTCAAAGTAAGGTGGTAGACGAGGATACGGATTTATATATTGATATTTTGGGCGTGTCAAAAAATATGCACCGCCAAGGTATAGGAAGAAAACTTTTAGAGTTTGCCTTTTCTATGGAGGGATTCAATAGCTATTATCTTGAGGTTTTGTCCAAAAACAAAAATGCTAAACGTCTGTATGAAAAATTAGGGTTTATCGATATTAAGAATAGTTACTTTTCTCCGATTCGATTGATGGGGTATGGATATCCTATTAAAATGAAAAAGTAGTTAAAATAAGGATAAAAAACCCGGATGTGTGATTGGTACACATCCGGGTTTTTATATAAACTTGATAATACACCTATACCTCTTGGTTTATTTTACGGATATAGGCAAGGGCGTTTTTGGCGGCAGTTTCCCAGTCAGGATATGGGGAACATTCGACAGATAGCCAGCCATTGTAGTTGATTTCTTCCAAGGCTTTCAGTTGAGATTTAAAATCAATTTGTGCAGCGCCGGGATACCAGCGTGTGTTGTCGGCTAAATGAAAATAGCCCAGTTTGTCTCCGGCTAGTTTTATGGCGGCAACAGGATCGTTTTCTTCTAAAGACATGTGAAAGGTATCAAGGTGTACATAGCAGTTGGGAATATCATATTCATTTATGAAATCCACCAGCTGATGGGTACGGTTAAACGTGTTGATTTCAAACCTGTTCATTGCTTCAATGGATACTCTCACATTTTTTTCAGCGGCGATAATACACAACTCTTTGATGTTTTTAGCTAGTCTGTTTAAATAAAACTTTTCCTTAGACAAATCAGGTATAAACCCACGTACACATCCGATGGCAAGATTAGCGCCAAGTTTTTCGCACATGTCAATATATTTTTTCATTCCTGCCATTGCGGCGTCGGTGATATAAGTGCGGTCATCAATAAGATCTGCCATGCCCTCTAGTTTTAAACGGCCGGTGATGATTTGACCAAGCCGGACATTATACTGTGCGCATGCTTCATGAATGGCAGCATAATCCAGCTCTTCAGTTTCTCGTAAGTGACGCTCAATTCCGTTGTATCCAAGCTCGCTTGCTTTTTTAAGGCATTCAATAATATCACCTTGTAGTAATATAGGAACTGTGCTTGGTGCAACATCTGCGCTGGAAACTAAAATTTTCCAATCTTTCATAATTAAGCCATCCTTTCCTTTCCGAATGATAATATGCGTGATTTTAAAGAAATGGAAGTGCCGCAAATGCCACACTTCCATCGAGTTTGATAATAATTTAAAGCAAGAAAATCAAGCTTATTTCTTGGCAATAACTTCCATTGCTTTTTCTGCGATAACCTTACCTGTCATGCCAAAGTGTTCTTGTAAATAGTTTTGAGGACCAACGCAACCAAAGCTGTCATACGAGCCATGCTTTTGCACAGGAACACGAACATTAGCAGCTGCCAAGGAGGAAAGAACAGCATCGCCAAGACCACCGATAATGTTATGGTTTTCGCAAGTTAATATGGCGCCTGTTTTTTGAGCGCTTTCTGCTACCAAAGCGTCGTCTAAAGGCTTGATGGTATACATATCAACCACACGAGTAGAAATACCTTTTTCTTTTAAGATGGCTGCAGCATTGAGGCTTTCAGATACCATAAGGCCGCTGGCAATGATGGTGAGATCATCCCCATCACACAATACTTCGCCTTTACCAAGGGTGAATTTATGATCGGTGCTGTAAATAGTGGGCAAGCTTTTACGTGGAGACCGAATATAAGTAAGGCCTTTTCTGCCATTTACTTCACGCAAGACATACTCAAAGCAAGCTGCATCAGAAACATCGACAACAGTAGCTTCCGGAACGGTACGCATTAGAGCGACATCTTCAAATGGCATATGAGTACCGCCATTGAAAGCAGCGGTTACACCGGGATCACTGCCAAACACACAGATGCTATTGCCGGCATACGCCACAGACAAAAATAACTGATCAAAGCTGCGACGGCTGGCAAACGGGCCAAATGTGTGCACATAAGGTTTTTTACCGCCTGCAGACAAACCGGCGGCAATACCCATCATGTTTGCCTCGGCGATGCCTGCGTTTATAGCTTGTTTAGGATATTTTTTCATCAGTGATAATGTGCCCAGTGAATTCATTAAGTCGGCGTCGATATATACTACGTCTTTATCGGCTGCAATCAAATCGCCAATTACGCGAGAGAAAACGTCTTTATATAAGCATTTATCCATGCTTCCATCAAAAATTACCATTATGCCTCTCCTTTCAATGCATCAAGAGACGATTTAGTATCACTTAATACTTTTTCCAGTATTTCGCCTTCAAGCACTATGTGGTGGTTGAATTCAAGATTCTCTATGCAGGCAGAACCTTTACCTTTTATGGTGTTTAGCACAATACAGCTGGGCTTAGAAGTTTCTGCTTTTGCAATAGAAATAGCTTCCTGAATAGCACCGATGTCGTTTCCATCAATGTCTTGCGTATGCCACCCGAAAGAGGCGAACTTGGCGGCAACATCGCCTAAATTCATAATGTCGTTTGTGGTGCCATCAAGTTGCTTTTGGTTACAATCAACAAACCAAACAAGGTTGTTTAGGCGGTATTGTGGAGCAAACATAGCAGCTTCCCAGCATTGGCCTTCGTTGATCTCGCCGTCGCCTGTTATAAGATAGACATAACTGTCAAGCTCGTCCATTTTTTGTGCCAAAGCAAGACCTATGGCTGCGCTGGTGCCTTGACCTAAGCTACCGGTGGTCATATCGATGCCGGGAGTTAACCTAGCGTCACAGTGGCTGGGCAGGCTTGTGCCGGGTTGATTTAAAGTAGCTAGCATATCCATAGGAAAAAATCCCTTTAGTGCAAGTGAGGCATATACAGCAGGGCCTGCGTGACCTTTGCTCATTACAAGTTTGTCGCGAGCTTCCCATTTAGGGTTTTTTGGGTCATACTTCATGACATCACCGTACAAAACGGCCAGCGTATCTGTGATGCTGAAGCTACCGCCGATATGACCAAAACCACGAGTGCCCAATTGCTTGGCTACTTCATAGCGAATTTCGGCGGCAAATGTTTGGAGTTCTTTAATACTTGCCAATTTTATCACCTCATATTTTATAGTAGAGCAAAATTTTATAGCATAACGCATTTAAAAACAAATACGTAGCATATATATAATTTAGTTATAGCATAACAAGTGCTGACAGAGATAGTGACACCATAGCAATGTCAATGCATCACAATGACCGTTGCGATATGATGCCTTGAAAAATCTAAATACGTGCCACACCGCTTTTTCTTGCGGCTTCAGCAACAGCGGTAGCAACGGCATCTTTCACACGTGGATCAAACGCCGCCGGAATGATGTATTCAGCGTTTAGCTCATCTTCAGCAATAAGGTTGGCTAAGGCATAAGCTGCTGCAATTTTCATCTCGTCGTTTATGTCAGAGGCGCGCACGTCGAAAGCGCCACGGAAAATGCCGGGAAACGCCAAAACGTTGTTGATTTGGTTTGCAAAGTCACTGCGACCTGTGCCCACAACTGCAGCACCTGCAGCCTTTGCCTCGTCCGGCATAATTTCCGGTGTGGGGTTTGACATGGCAAACAAAATGGGATTTTCAGCCATGCCACGTACCATATCTTGGGTAATAGTACCGGGAGCAGAAACACCGATAAACACATCGCTGCCCTTCATGATGTCGTTCATAGTGCCTTTTTTCATTTGAAGGTTAGAAATCTCGGCAATTTCTTGTTTTTCAGAGTTTAGGTTGTCGCGACCTTTATAAATAGCACCTTGGCGATCACACATCACAACATCTTTAAGGCCCATGGCCATAAGTAGTTTTACGATGGCTACACCGGCTGCGCCTGCACCTAAGATGACAACGCTGATATCTTTAATATCTTTTTCAACCAGCTTTAAAGCATTTATCAAAGCGGCTAATGTGACAACGGCTGTGCCGTGTTGGTCGTCATGAAAAATAGGAATGTCGCAAGATTCTTTCAGCCTGCGCTCTATTTCAAAACAACGTGGTGCAGAGATGTCTTCAAGATTCACGCCACCGAAGCTACCTGCAAGTAAAGTGACGGTGTTTACAATATCGTCCACTTCTTTGCTGCGCACGCACAAGGGAATAGCATCCACATCACCAAAAGCTTTGAACAATACACATTTGCCTTCCATGACAGGCATGCCGGCTTCAGGGCCTATATCACCAAGGCCTAAAACTGCGGTACCGTCGGTAACAACTGCAACAGTGTTCCAGCGGCCTGTCAGCTCGTAGCTTTTTTCGATATCTTTCTCTATTTCAAGGCAGGGCTGTGCCACGCCCGGTGTATACGCCAAAGACAAATCTTCTTTTGTTTTTACACTCATTTTAGGCACGGTTTCCAGCTTTCCGCGCCACTCGGCATGTTTTTCAAGAGACTTTTGCGCATAATCCATTACAGTTTCCTCCTAGGGATTTTAAATTGTGGCACATTGTTGTAAGGCTAGTGAAAAGGTGTAGATAATGTTGCGTATAGCTTACATACTGCTTATATGAATGTCGTTATCTTTAAAGCAAATTGAAGCACTATGATGAACCTTATCTAAAATTTTGTTTGTGAAGCCTATGGTAATAGATGAAGGCGGGTAGATGGTGCTGGCATGCAAGTAACACTGCGCTGGGTCGGCAGCGCCTTCCATCATGGTGTTCAGTAGACGGCGTAAGTTAGCCTGCTGCATTTTTTGCATAGATAAGCCCAAGCGTAGTTCATCCAGCTTTTTTGTGTTTTCAAGCGACAATGCTTCGTCGACGCTTGAAAGATATGAGATATCTTTTTCTTTTTTTTCAACATCAGCTTGCAAAATGTCTCGCTTTTCTTCCAGCTCTCTCAGTTCATCTAAAAAAGCGGTGGTGTTTCCAAGTACGATGTCGGTGCTACGGTTGTTTGATGTGTTACCGATAGTTTTGGCAGTTATTCCATACAGTGCAGTGAGGTGCCCACCTATAATGCTACCACGGCCGCTGATAACCTGGATAGAGTCATCACTTTGTAGTTTTGAATTCACAGCAGTGTCGCAAACGATACGACCTTTGGCAGAAATATTTGCACTTTCTAAAAATTTTGAAAGCACATCTCCGTTCGCTTCAACCTTGCCGGTGGAATTTCCGTTGATGCCACACCCGACTTGAACATTACCACCCGATTTTATCAAAGCGCCTTCAATCATGCCTTGTACGGCGATATTACCGGTAGCAGTAACAGAAAAACCTTCCCTGACATCGCCGTAAATTAGCACATCGCCAATCACATCAAGATTGCCGGTAGATGTGCCAATATCACCTTTTATGATGAGTAAGGGGTCTACCTTGAAGCGTTGGGATATAAAGGTGACAACACCATCTAATATGGATACCAAAGCGGTTTGGTCTTCGGTTACTCTGGTGTTTGGCCCCGCGGGCACTTTAGCTTTTTTTCCGGATCGTCCGGGTAAGTTTTGACCCAGCACAGTAGTTCCGGCGACACCTTCTGTAGGAGGTAGGATATCACAAATGACATCACCCTCAAAAACAGTTTGAAGCCATCCAAGGTCTTTATAGTCAATTATACTGTTTTCTTGCTCTGTAAGAACAATTTCTAATGAACGTTTAAAATGATCATAAATAATACCGTCTTGTCCGTGGACTGCGGGCTGTCCGTTAGCCACAGCAATAAGCTTTAAATATTGATGCGAGCTACATGCAGTAAACACCTTTTCTTCATCAAGACCAAATACAATACTGTGCATTTTCAGAAAATGAAGTACATCTAGCGGGTCTATATCTTCTCCGCCGTTTACCGGTGGTAAAAGAAAAAGATAGGCAGTCATGCGATCCTTACTGGTGCGCAAAAGAGGTTGAGCATTATACGGCTTTGGTGGCTCGTCTTGCTTTACATCGGCAAGAGTTTTTGGATATCGAGGGCTTGAAAAAGAAAGCGAGAGCAGCTCTTGGGCCGCATTCTTTTTGCTGGGATCATAGTAAGGGATTTTGCGAGTTTCTCTGTCAATACTGCGCAGAATATTGCGTTGTTCAGTGTTTGGAATAGCGTTATTTTCCATGAACTTTGACCATGAAAATGTGGGGCCGGGATCACTTTTGGGTGAAATGGAATTATATTGGCAATACACATCGTATAAACGACTTTCAACCTTGGGAGAATAACTTTCGGCAGTGTCTTTTATAGTGCGCTCCAGGGCTTTTTGGGCCGCTTCTTTTTCAGGATCTTTTTCCGGAAGGGTATCCTCGGCCACAGAAACAGATGTTTTATTCAGTATAGAGGGCAGTTTTGGAATGGGAATCAGCACTGTGTTTTGCGTAGCTTCTTCTGATATAGGCGATTGCTTGCCCAATAAGTTCCGTATTTTGCCACGAAACCCCTGAGATTGGTCGGCCATAGCTTACCCTCCTTTGTCTATATATGTGCGCCAAAAAATAAAATGCGCGTTCTTTTCTATTATAACGGTTTTTGCAAAAAAAAACAAATAAAAAAATCCGGCAAAATGCCGGATTTGAAAACAATATTTTATTTTGTGGCTTATTTTTTGGTAACTGTTGTTTTGTCGGACACAACAGTGGAGGTTTGAGCCTTTTTAGTAGCCGCGGTAGTTTTTGTGCTTGTTGTGCTTTTGGCAGTGGTTGCACTTTTAGCTGTTTTTGGTGCTGCTGCTTTTTTGGCGGCAGGCTTTTTAGCGGCAGGTTTTTTGGCAGTGGTTTTCTTGGCTGCGGGCTTTTTAGCTGCAGGTTTTTTAGCAGCCGTTTTCTTAGCGGCAGGCTTTTTAGCAGCAGATGTTGAGCCTTCAAGCACAAGTTTCCACTTTTGGGTATCACCTTTCACGTCTTCCCAAATATGCACAGGGGTGCCGTTGACAGTACCCATATCTACAAGATCAAGGTAACGAGAAGCGGATTTTGACTTGATTCGAACAAATCCACGAGTGGAAGCTTCGATAGACCATAGCTGGCTGTCAACACCGATGAAATCCCACTGGTGCAAACGAGATCCATTTTCTGTGCCTTGTAGGTCGATGTCTAAAACTTTGCCGGAAAATACATTGATGATTTTGTAAAAGTTATCATCAACTTGCTCGAATTGCCATTTCTGAGTTTCGCTATCTGCCTCGGCCCAAATTTGAACAGTGCCGCCGTTGTCTTGGCTGAAAGCTGCGACATCCAAAAACTTGCCGTTTTTTGACTGGATAGCATATACTTTGAAATTTTCTACTTTGCTCATGATTCTACTCACACTCCCTTATATTATGGTGTGCGCCAACAGTTTGTCGCACACGGTTTAGTGATTACATCGGCTTGGTTAGCAGAAAGCACTTTTGCTAGCTTGAAAGGCCTTCTTTCATAGCCTCCATTACATCAGATGCGTTTTCACACATGGCCAATAGAACCTCTCCGGTAGGAACAGTTTCTATAATGGCGGAAGATGCAATTTCATACTGGTCGGGTAGATAGTTTTCCTGTGCGTTTTTTTGTGTTTCCACATATGCTTTCAGGCCGTCGATAACAGCTTGCTCTTGGCCGTCTTGCGGTAATATAATAGCCACGCCATAAGCCAAAGTGATAACTGAACCTAAACTGACGGCATATTTCTGCATCACATCTTCGCTGAGGCCGGTGTTTTGGTTGAACATCAAGTCGTAGCCTGTGTCTTCGGAAGATGTCACAACGGCATACATTTCATACTCATTCAGCTCTGCCGGACGTGAAGATTCTAAAACGGATTTATAATCGGCGGAAGAACCCACAGCGGCAGAAGATCCGCAAGCTGAAAAAAGTAAAATTGAGGCAGTTAATATACTGACACAAGCTAAAATGAAATTCTTTTTCAATGCAATAATCTCCTAAATCATGATAGTAAAACATGGCCGTAGATGATGCTACAGCATGCGAAATGAAATATTTTAATGTAGAGTAATCTACAATTTTCAAATAACGTCCACAGTATATCATAATTTTTTTTTAAGTGCAAGCGATAAAAAAGTGAAATATAACTAAATATAAAAGGTATAGTAGAAAGAAATGTGTTTTTTAACCAAAAAAATATAAATCGCCATGAAAAAGTTGCATTAATATAGTTAAATACGGTAGTATAAAGTCATAGAAAACATTTATATCGTTATGAGCAAATGAAGGAGAAAAATATGGCAAGAATCTATAATTTTTCGGCAGGTCCGTCTGTGTTACCAGAGGAAGTATTGCAAAAAGCTGCAAACGAAATGATGGACTATAACGGTAGTGGCATGAGCGTGATGGAAATGAGCCATCGCTCTAAAGTGTATGATGAAATTATTAAAAACACCGAGGCACTACTGCGTAAAGTGATGAATATTCCCGATAACTATAAAGTGTTGTTTTTGCAAGGCGGTGCTTCGTTGCAGTTTGCCATGGTTCCGATGAATTTGCTTGCAAAAAATGGCAAAGCTGACTATGTTTTGTCCGGTAATTTTTCTACAAAAGCATGGGAGCAAGCGCGCGATATCGCAGAGGCTTTTGGCAAAGAAATAAACATTGCCGCTTCTACAAAAGAGGAAAAATTTACACGAATCCCCAAACAAGAAGAGCTAAAATTATCGAGTGATGCAGATTATGTGCATATTTGCTCCAATAACACTATTTACGGTAGCCTTTATTCTTATGTGCCAAATACAGGTGATGTGCCACTTGTCAGCGACATGTCCAGTTGCATTTTGTCAGAGCCTGTGGATGTCTCAAAGTATGGTATGATTTATGCCGGTGCACAAAAAAATGTGGCGCCTGCAGGCCTTACTATTGTTATAATTAGGGAAGATTTGCTGTGTGATCCTATACCTGGCACACCCATAATGATGAACTATGCCCAAATGGCTAAAAATGACTCGATGTATAACACACCGCCTACATATTCAATCTACATGGCCATGCTGGTGCTGGAGTGGATTGAGCGCACAGGTGGCCTAAAAGAAATGCAGAAGCGCAACCGTGAAAAAGCGGATATTTTATATAATTATTTAGATGAAGCTTCATTTTATAAAACAGGTATCGCGAAAGAAGATCGCAGTATGATGAATGTTACCTTTACCACAGGAAACGATGAGCTAGACGCAAAGTTTGTAAAGGAAAGTACTGCGGCAGGCATGTCTAACCTAAAAGGACATCGTGCAGTGGGCGGTATGCGTGCTTCCATTTACAATGCCATGCCAAAAGAAGGCATTGTAACGTTAGTGGACTTTATGAAAAAATTCGCACAAGAAAATAGCTAGGCTAGTATTATATAACGGTCTTGATGGATGCATTAAAGCATTTGTTAAGGCCGTTTTTGTTTTTTGAAAAGGCAACGGATTGTTACAATAACATTCACATAATTTTACGATATAGCCTTTAAAAATATGGTATAATACCAACATCTGATCCTAATATTTTAGACAAACTCAATTGATCTGTTATATTTTAGGAGGTATTTTATGCCACGTCGTCAAACTGATCGCCTTGCACCGAAGAAACCTACTGCAAAAGTAAAAGAACATATGAGCCGTGTCAATTTGATACCAATGGAGAAAATTGCAGGGCATGATGTGCGTCCGGGGTTTTATGAAATAAATGGGGCCACGGTAATTCCTACAGGCGTAAATTTCACTGTGCATTCAGTACATGGCACGGCCTGTGAGCTACTGCTTTTCCACAGGGAAGAGTATGAGCCGTATGCTGTTATTCCTTTTCCTGAGCACTATCGTATCGGAAATGTATGGAGCATGGTGGTGTTTGGCCTTGATATTTACGATTTTGAATATGCTTATCGGATAGATGGGCCATACAATCCTCAAAAAGGCTTTTTGTTTGACAAAAATAATGTTTTGCTGGACCCGCATGCAAAGGCTGTTACAGGCCAAAGCCAATGGGGTAGACAAACGCCGGAAGGACAGTTCTATAAAGCGCGTGTGGTGCAAGATGATTTTGACTGGGGCATATCAAAACAACCACTTATTCCAATGAGCGATTTAGTTATTTATGAGGCGCATGTGCGTGGGTTTACAAAGCATTCTTCTTCAAACGTAACGCATCCCGGCACATTTAACGCTTTGGTAGAAAAAATACCATACCTTAAAGAACTGGGTGTAAATGCGGTAGAGCTATTGCCTATTTTCGAGTTTGATGAAATGCAAGATAGGCGTGTACATGACGGTAAACAGCTGATGAATTATTGGGGCTATAATACCATAGGCTTTTTTGCACCGAACACCAGCTATACCGCGCAAACGGAATATAACCGCGAAGGCAACGAGTTGAAGCAGGCCATTAAAACCTTCAACGAAAATGGTATAGAAGTGATTTTAGACGTGGTGTTTAATCATACGGCAGAAGGTAATGAAGATGGCCCATGTTTCTCGTTTAAAGGTTTCGACAACAACATTTACTACATGCTGACACCGGAGGGCTATTACTACAACTTTTCAGGTGTGGGAAATACGCTTAACTGCAATCACCCTATTGTGCAGCAGATGATTTTAGAATGCTTAAGGCATTGGGTTATCAACTATAGAGTAGATGGATTTCGTTTTGACTTGGCGTCTATTTTAGGCCGAAACGAAGACGGTAGCCCTATGTCTAAACCACCACTTTTGCAAAGCTTGGCTTTTGATCCTATTTTAGGTAAAGTGAAGCTTATCGCCGAGGCATGGGATGCAGGTGGGCTATATCAAGTAGGAAGTTTTCCTGCGTGGAATAGATGGGTGGAATGGAACGGACGCTACAGGGATGATATGCGTAGCTTTTTGAAAGGTGACGAAAATTATGCACATGCCGCGGCCATGCGATTGGCAGGAAGTCCTGACTTGTACGATGTGGAAAAACGTGGGGCTAATGCATCGGTGAATTTTATCACTTGCCATGATGGATTCACTATGTATGATCTTTACAGCTACAACGAAAAACATAACGCGGCGAACGGATGGGACGGCACCGATGGAACCAATGATAACCGCAGCTGGAACTGTGGCGCAGAAGGTGAAACAAGCGATAGCGAAGTGATGAGCTTGCGATATCGGATGGTTAAAAATGCAGTTGCTACCTTGATGTGTAGTAGGGGAATTCCTATGTTACTTGCAGGTGACGAGTTTTGCAATACACAATTTGGCAACAACAACCCATATTGCCAAGACAACGAAATATCATGGCTGGACTGGGATATGCTGAACACACATTCAGATATATTCACATTTTTTAAATATATGATTGATTTCAGAAAGAAACACCCGGCCATACGTAAACCACTAAGCGCCAGCACAACAGGTTTTCCCGGTATCAGCTTTCACACAGAACACCCGTGGGATGAAAGTTATAGTGAACACACACGTATCATAGGCGTGATGTTTGCCGGAAAATGTGAAGATGAGAATATAGATGATATTGTTTATATCAGCGTCAATGCGTTTTGGGAAGAAAGGTCTATCACACTACCGGAACTGCCGATGGGAATGTATTGGAAAATGGCGGTGCATACCGGTGCAAGTAACCCTGCACAGTGTATCCCTAGTGAAGGATATAATATGCCTACGATAGAATATAACACTGTGTCAATGCCATCAAGAAGTGTGATGGTGGCGGTAGCTGTGAAAAAATAATACACTTATTTTAATGATAAGCACAAATAAAATCGGCAAGGTGACTACAGCATTCACCTTGCCGATTTTAAAACACTATTATTTTTATGTATTATAAATCCAGCTCGATTTTTCGCCCGGAAAAACGGTATGGAGTATACTTGACCCCGACCATATCAAACATTTTTTTGCTGGCTAATGTGGAAGGAGAGTCTATGTGCTGGTCAGACAAATATACTATTTGGGTGATGCCGCTTTGAATAATGGCTTTGGCACATTCGTTACATGGGAAATGGGTGGTGTACAGTTTAGACCCTCTCAAGTCTGAGGTGCCGCTGTTTAAGATGGCATTTAGCTCAGAGTGACATTCATACATATACTTTGTTTCAAGTGGCTCGCCGTCTCTGCCCCATGGCATGGAATCATCCATGCATCCTGTAGGCATGCCGTTGTATCCAAGCGACAAAATTTTTTGTTCACCACTAACAATACAAGAACCTGTTTGGGTACCGCTATCTTTGCTACGTTGCGCGCTCAGCAGAGCAATTCCCATGAAATATTCAGCCCAAGAAATATAGTTTTCTCTTTTCATTATACGCCACCCTATAATATTATAATATAGCACAATAGTAAGTATTATTTATTATACAACAAAGCCGCAAATAAAGAAAGTGTGAAATTTTCCGTGTCGTGTATTGTCAAGGTGATAATGAAAAAGTAGCCATTGTTGAAAAATTGGCTTGTATTTTGAATGTAGAAGTGTTATGATAAAAATATAAATTATACTAAATTGGTAGTATATAAAAACGGCTGAGACGTATGGGGACTTTAATTGTTGATACAACGATAAAATTTGATATATATAGTTCGAGGTCGGTAATATATAAAAGGAGAAAGTATGCTAGAACTAAAAAAAATAGCCTTTTCGGCGCAGGGAACAAACGGACAAGTGGAAATTTTAGACGATATCAGCTTTGCGTGGCAAAAGGGTCGTATATTGGTGATAACAGGGCCAAATGGTGGCGGAAAAAGTACACTTGCACGTATTATCATGGGGATAGAAACGCCCACAAGTGGCGAAATTTTTTGGCAGGGTGAAAATATCACGAATGCCGATATCACACATCGTGCACGTGCGGGGATAGGGTATGCTTTCCAGATGCCGGCAAAGTTTAAGGGGATAACTATTCGTAAGCTATTAGAGTTTGCAGCAGGGCATGAGATGAACGAGATGGAGAGTTGTGCTTATTTGTCGCAAGTGGGGCTGTGCGCGCAAGATTATATTAATAGAGAAGCTGATGCGTCCTTGTCCGGCGGCGAGCTGAAAAGAATAGAAATTGCCACACTGCTAGCGCGAAAACCACAGCTGGCAATATATGACGAGCCGGAAGCAGGCATAGATTTATGGAGTTTTTCCATGCTGGTGGAAACATTTAAAAACTTGCGTCAAAATGAAGATCAGAGCATTATTATTATCAGCCACCAAGAGCGTATATTGCAACTGGCAGATGATATCATGGTGATTGCCGATGGTAAAATACAAAAATTTGCACCACGTGACGAAGTGATGCCACACCTGAACACACATGCGGTATTAGATGAGGCATGTCCTGCGCCTGCTACGTGGAATGCAGTGGAAACCGTAAAGTGAGCATAGGATAACAAGAAAGAGGAAAAGCAATGGACAACAAGCAAAATATAAATACTAACGTTGATAATATAGATATAGAGGAAATATCAAAGCGCCTTTTGAAGACGGTAGCAAACATTGACGGTGAGGTAAAGGGTGCCTTTAGTTTACGTCGTGACGGCGATAGCGTAGAGCGTACGTCTACAAAAAACATAACCATCCGTCCAAGAGAAGACGGTAAACCCGGCATAGATGTGATTGTGAAACCGGGCACAAAAAACGAAAGCGTGCACATACCGGTGATTGTGACAAAAAGTGGACACAATGAAATGGTGTATAACGACTTCCATATAGGTGAAGGCTCGGATGTGACAATTGTGGCGGGATGCGCTATCCACAATTGTGGCAAGGACAAAAACGAGCATGACGGTATGCATGTGTTTCATGTGGGCAAAGACGCTAAAATGAGATATTCAGAGTCACATTATGGCGAAGGCGAAGGCACGGGTGAGCGTGTTTTAAACCCTACAACTAAAATATACATGGAAGAAAACAGCGTGTGTGAGATGGACATGACCCAGATAAAAGGGGTTACATCCACAGTGCGTGACACGGTAGCACATTTAGGAAAAGGTAGCAAGCTGAATGTCACAGAAAAACTACTTACCCATGATGATCAAACCGCTGTGTCGAATATCACTATTTATCTGGAAGGCGAAGATTCTTCTGCACGCATAATATCCCGCAGTGTGGCGCAAGATAGCTCGAAACAAGAGTTTAAACCGGTTGCTATTGGTAGCGCCGAGTGTCGTGGCCACATCCAATGCGATTCTATTATAATGGATAACGCTTCGGTAAGGAGTATTCCGGCAATAGAGGCAAATCACCCAGAGGTAGCAATTGTTCATGAGGCCGCCATAGGCCGCATAAACAGCGACCAGCTGATAAAATTAGAAACACTGGGAATGAGCGAAGAAGAAGCAGAACAAGTTATAATCAATGCATTTTTAGAGTAAAATAAAACCTAAAAAGGCAGCCCTTTTATCAAGAAGGGCTGTTTTTTGATTGAATTGCAAACTGAGGTGAAAAATACAATAATCCTAAAACACGAAATAAGTTGTGCAAGGAAAGATTGTATTGTATAATATATAATTAGAGAAAGTATGTGTAATGCAAGGTTTACGATAGCTGAAACACACGTTTGAGCGTGTATATGTACACATATAGTTGCATAAATATCTGACAAATAAGATGCTAGTGAGGAAATACATGAAGGTATCGGTGATAGGAAATGGACGATGGGGCTCTTTCTTGGCGTGGTATGTTGCCAGCATAGGGCATGAAGTGACTTTATATGGACGAAAAGAAAGCCAGCGTACAAAAGAGTTGATGCAAACAAGAAAAAATGCACTTTTGACGCTACCGGAAAACATAGAGCTTACAGTCGATTTGAACAAAGCATTGCAGGCACCGGTGGTACTTGTAAGTGTGCCCAGTCAAAATTTGCGCGGGTTACTAAGAGATTGCGTTGCAAACGGGACGAGAGATAAGCTGTTTGTTTTGTGTATGAAAGGCTTGGAAATAAACACAGGTAAGCGGTTGAGCGAAGTTTTTGCAGAAGAGTGTACAGGCGAAAATCGATGTGCTGTGTGGCTTGGGCCGGGACATGTGCAGGAGTTTGTGCGAGGCGTGCCAAACTGTATGGTGATAGATGCCGCCTTGGAAGAAGACAAAAAGCTGTTGGTAGAAGAGTTCTCAGGCGAGTTGATTCGTTTTTATTATGGGGAAGATTTACTCGGAAATGAAGTGGGTGCAGCGGCGAAAAATGTAGTTGGAATTGCTGCGGGAATGCTGGATGCCGCAAATCTGACTAGTTTAAAAGGTGCTTTGATGAGCCGTGGATGCAGAGAATATGCGCGATTGATAGCGGCTATGGGTGGGAATGAAAATTCTATATACGGCCTTTGCCATTTGGGTGATTATGAAGCTACGGTGTTTAGCCCACATAGTCACAATAGGCGTTTTGGCGAGATGTTTGTAAAAAAGCAGAAGTATGATCAGCTGGCAGAGGGATATTATACAGTGGATGCCCTTATGACTATCGCAGAAAAAACGGGGGTAGATTTGCCCATTACGCAGGCGCTTTATTCGGTTTTGTACAAGGGTGAATCTTCTAAAATAGCGCTTGAAAACCTATTTTCTCGTAGCTTGAAGCACGAATTTATGTAAGACAAATCTAGCTGGCCAAAGAACAATATATGTTACAATGTAGGGAGGTGTGCGGATGACAACGGAAAGAGCGACTGATATTTTAATGGAGCAACTAAAAAATAGACAATATCATGAGTTGCGCGAAGTTTTTTCTGAAATGCATGAAGTGGATATTGCTGCATTTATAGAAACACTTTCAGAAGAAAAAGCCCTTATTGCATTTCGCACATTGCCAAAAGATGCAGAAATGGAAGTGTTTGCCGAGCTTAATACCGACACTCAAACGCATATTATCGCCACAATTTCTGACGAAAAACTTTCGGAAATAGTGGAAGATTTGATGGTGGATGATGTGGTAGACATGCTGGAAGAAATGCCGGCACAGCTGGTGAAGCGTGTCTTGCACAGCGCAAAAACAGAGACAAGAAACCTGATAAATCAGTTTCTATGTTATCCGGAATATTCTGCCGGAAGCATAATGACGGCCGAATATACTGACCTGAAACGCACAATGACGGTGGAAGATGCAATAAAACGTATCCGCCGTATAGGCGAAGACAGGGAAACTATATACACATGTTATGTTATTGATGCCACAAGGCATTTGGAAGGCATGGTGACGGTAAAAGATTTATTGTTAGCTCATGACAGTACAGTAATTGAAGAGCTGATGGATACAGATATTATTTCTGTTGCCACCACAACCGACCAGGAAGAGGCCGTTACGCTAATGGCGAAATACGACTTTATGTCGCTGCCGGTAGTGGATGGGGAAAATCGCCTGGTGGGCATCGTGACGGTGGACGACGCTGTGGATATCATCCAGGAAGAGGCCACCGAGGACTTTGAGAAAATGGCTGCTATGGCACCAAGTGAAAAGCCATACCTTAAAACAGGTGTGATGAACCTGGCAAGAAATCGGTTTTTATGGCTGTTGGTACTCATGCTTAGTGGTATGCTTAGCGGCGCTATATTGGGATATTATGAGGCGGTGTATTCTGCTATACCACTTTTGGTGACATTTATGCCCATGTTAAACGGCACAGGCGGTAATGCAGGTAGCCAAAGTAGCACGCTTGTTATCCGTGGTATGGCGCTGGGTGAGGTGCGGCCAAAAGATGTATTGGTAGTGTTTTGGAAAGAGTTACGTGTCAGCTTGCTGATGGGTTTTCCACTAGCCGTTGTAAATTTTTTCCGCATTATAATTTTTTATCCGGGAGAATACGGCGAGGCTTTTGTAGTATCACTGGCCATGCTTTTTACGGTTTTGCTTGCAAATTCAGTGGGTGGAATCTTGCCTATGATAGCAAAACGCCTAAATATAGATCCGGCAATGATGGCGGCGCCACTGGTGACAACTATTGTAGACGCTGTTTCGCTGGTGATTTATTTCAGCATTGCAATGCTCTTGCTACCGTTTTGAAATATACGATAATTTGACATATTAGGCTAAACAAATCAGATATGATTTATAGTGCGAACAGATAATTTGCCATGTGTGTATGTTAGCTTGTGGCATTTATATAAAAAAATCAAAAGAGAGGTGTCGTTGATATGGCTATAGTGATTACGAAAGAAAATTTTGAAAAAGAGGTAATACAAAGCGATAAGCCTGTGCTGGTAGATTTTTGGGCGCCATGGTGTGGTCCGTGCAATATGATTAGTCCCATGCTGGAAGAGATTGAAAGCGAGAATCCACAGTATAAAATTGTAAAAGTGAACATTGACGAGCAACCGGATCTTGCCCAGCAGTTTGGTGTTCGTAGCATTCCAACTCTGATATCGTTTGAGGGTGGAAAAAAGAAAAATCAAAGCGTTGGCGTAGTACCGAAAGATCAAATAGTAGAATTGCTGAAATAATAGCATAAAATAAAAAACCTGCATTACCGATGGTGGTAAGGCAGGTTTTTTTAGAGACTTATATATAAAAAGGGGTTAGGAGGAAGTTGTCGATAGTAAATGGTTAGTCGCTGATTTCTATGCTCTTTGCAGTCAGCTCTTTTGATTTTGGTAAAGATAGGGAAAGTACACCGTCTTTATATGATGCTGAAATGTTTTCGATATCGATACCCTCGGTGCTAAAGCTGCGTGAAAAACTTCCAAAACGGCGTTCGCGACGAATGAAATTTTCGTTTTCACTGTTTTCAGTTTGCTCTTGCTTTGCGCTGATGGTAAGAACATTGCTGCTGATATCTACCTTTATATCTTCTTTGCTGAAACCGGGTAGCTCTGCTTGTAGGAAATAAGTACCATCCTTCTCGCTGATATCAGTTCGGAACTGCTTTGTGCTGGGTAATTGGCTGAAAAAGTTTCTTTCCATGTTGTCAAAATGGCGGAACACATGATTTTCGTGGCCGTTATAGGGAACTAAGCTTAACATGATTATCTTCCTTTCGATTAGCAATTTAAATTATAGAGTGCTAATAATTTTTGCTTACGTTATTTATTAGCTTGTTTATATTTTAGCGAGAAAATGTGCATAAAACATGGGAAAATTATGTTAGAAATGTTAAAATTAGCACTTAAGGACATAGAGTGCTAATTTAAAAAATCGAACAGTGCTGATTGTAAAACAAATAAAAACAGGCCAAGAGGCCTGTTTTTATTTAGTGGTATAACACCCACATAGATTATTTAGGTTAAATCATATCACGCAAAGTGTCTATCAAGTTATCGGCCAAGTTGCGCAAACGCTCTTCACTAAGATCCTCGTCGTTTAAGGCTTCGGCAAGCTGAGGAGTGTAGGGTTGTGCGTTGGAATGGGTGGCACGGAATGGGCGCATACGGTTATCGCTGCCTTTTTCGGGCCATACTCTGCGGAAGCTTCCGGTGGAATAAAGCCCGGGAGCAGAAGGCTTGTTGCGCTGTTTGGGCTGTGAGATAGGCTCTTCAGTCGGCTGGAAATAAACTACCGGCTGCACAGGTTTTGGTACAGAAGCAGAGGGAGAAGGGAATCTGTCCACCTGGACACCCAAAGTGTTTAGGTTTTGTTCTGTACGGCTCAAAGCAGAAAGTACATCTGACAAAGCGGTTTGCACGGCTTCAAGCATATGTGTTAAATCACCTTCAACACTGACAACGTCAGTGCGTAGGTTTGTGATGCTTTCAGACAAGCCACCAGCGCTGTTTCTGATTTGGCGACGAATACGCTCTTTTTCATCGTTAGCTATGGAACGAATACGGTCAGCTTCGATATTTGCCTCGGCGATGATAGCGGAAGATGCCACAGAAGTATGGTCTATACTGCGTTCCTCTTCAAGCTCGGCCAATGCACGGTCAAGCTGAGTGCGTAAGTTTGCAATTTGTTGTTGGTTCTCGACCTGAGCGGTTTCTTGTTCCACAAACTGATTTTGTTGCTCAGTCAGTTTGTTTTCACTTTCGGCAAGTAATTTTTGGTAGTCCGAAGAAAGGTATTGGTGTTTTTCAGACATTTCTTTGTGCTGGTCTTGTAGCTCATTGTATTGCTGCCGCAAAACGGAAAGCTCATCAACTTGGACATTAAGTTGAGCTATAGTGTCTATACTTAGTTGCAGATCATTATCAAGAAATTCTTTTTCGCGTTTGAGTGCATCAAATTGTGCAGTTTGCTCAAGTGATTGCCTATGTTCTTCTTCCATTTTTTCGGTAAGTGAAGCAATCTCTTGTTCCAAAATTTGTGATTTTGATTGTAAAGAGTCAAGTTTTTCTTGTTGTATTTTATTTTCTGAAATTAAAGCGACATTCTTTTCTTCAATATCATATTTTTCCAAAGAAAGGAATGCATGCTTTTCGCCTAAAGACTGCCTTTCGCCGGCCAAAGCAGAAAGCTTTTCTTCCAGCTCTTGTTTTTCACTGGCCAAAGTAGCAGCTTGCTCTTCTTGCTCTTGTTTTTCGCCGGCTAAAGCAGAAAGCTTTTCTTCCAGCTCTTGTTTTTC
>CAYJIC010000012.1:0-31550 GCA_964370155.1 uncultured Oscillospiraceae bacterium | reverse complement strand
AAGTTTCACCAGCTTTAATTTAGTATATATTTGCTAACTTTGCGCCTGGTACAGCTCTGGGGGCAAGACCACTATACATACGTAAATATTTCCCATTACGTACGCATTACGTACGCCGATGGTTTTTGTCAGGATAGAAAAATTGTAAATTCAAGCGCCGCCGTGCTTTGCACCCAAAATATATCGCTATAGTAAATATCCACCGGCTTAACCGGTGGCTTTTCTTATGCGGGCGTAGCCCTCTTATACTGGCATCCCTCTTAGGGCTTTTACGCTCTGGCATTTGCAAGAGATTGTTACTTGCTACCCTTAAAAGGGTCTTCGTACTCTCTAAACGTTAATTGATCTTGTAATTTGTCTTCCTCAAGTTGATTCTTTATGTATTCAGATATCCTCTTACTATTTTTTCCTGCTGTATCCACAAAGTATCCTCTGCACCATCGCGTAGCATCCCTTTAGGGAAAATGACCTATTCCCATGCTTATATTTCAGATTTGCATGTCGCTCATGTATTATCAAACTGCTCTTTCCTTTGAGAAATCCCATAAAACTTGACACACTCATTTTAGGTGGTATTTCTACTAACATGTGTATATGGTCAGGACACACCTCGGCTTCTATTATATTCACCTGCTTCCAGCTACATAATTCCCTTAATATTTTTCCTATTTCTGTTTTCACTTCCCCGTAAAATATTTTTCTTCTATACTTTGGTGCAAATACTATATGATATTTGCAATTCCACATTGTATACCCAAGGGGGCAGACCCTGTGCTAGACTTTTTTTGTCATTCACCTTGAATGTCCTCCTTTTGATGTTTTTCTTGCAGTTGCCAGACCGCAAGTCTATTCTACATCAAAAGGAGTTTTTTGTCTTATTCATCGCTAAAGCTCTTTTCGCTCCACCGACATAGTCGGTGGTTGTTTGCACAACAAAAAATTCCACCGACAAAAGTCAGTGGAATTTGCTCTGAGTAACCATAAGGGGCATGGAAAAACTTCGTATTAATGCAGGTTTTATATCCGATAAGTAATGTTGTATTAATAAATATAAATACGCATTTTGCCGTTTATCCTTTAGATAGTTTATCGCAAACTGCTCTAATCTGTTTTGCACGTGATGAAAAAAACTTTTTGTATGACTCGCAATAATAATTTTTATAGCTGCCATCTATTTGTTTTACTCTGTCACGCATACACCCGCTTCTGCAAAGAGAAAAGTACGGACACTCTTTGCACTCTTGTGAAATTAGCCGCGAGCGCTTCACAAAATCCTGCGCAATATCAGACTGTGACATTTCATCAAAATCCATCTCGCAAATATTCCCAAGCTTATACTTATCTACAACATAAAAATCACACGGATAAACGTCTCCGTTTCCTTCTATAACATGCTGAACACTGCAAATACCATTCATCGAACAAGATTCAGGCGGCCTGCCAAACAACATATGAAAAAGATTATCAAAATATCTAATACTTATATACTTATCATTCAGAAAATCCTTTGACCACATGTCAAATAGTGTTATTAAAAAATCAGCATAGTCTTTAGAACTGAGATGATAAGCCTCTTTTCCATGCTTTGCATCTAAAGGCTCAAGACATGGAATAAACTGCACATAACCAAAATTGTTTTTCTTTAAAAAGTTATATATTTTAACTATTGAACGAGCATTTTTACCTGTGACCACCGACAAAATATTATAAGAAACATTATGCTTGTTAAAAAGCTTTACTGCTTGCATGATTTTATTATAGCTACCCGTTCCATTTGATAAAAATCGGTTATTATTATGAATTTCTGCCGGGCCGTCCAGCGAAAGACCAACAAGAAACTGGTTTTCGGCAAGGAACTCGGCCCATTCATCATCAATCAGTACTCCGTTTGTTTGGATACTGTTTTGTATACGCAAGTTCTTTTTATTGAGCTTTTTTTGAATATCAACAAATTGCTTGAAAAAATCGAGTCCTCTCAGTGTGGGCTCGCCTCCTTGAAACGCAAAGTTGCACCCATCAGACGCTTCAGTTAATGCTTTTTCAACAATGGTATAAATTGTTTTTTCTGACATTGCACATTTAACCGTCTCGTGCATGTTTTTTGACAAGTCTTTATAAAAACAATACTCACAATGCATATTACACGCAGATGATGACGGCTTAATCAGTACACTTATTACTCGTTGCATTGAAACTCCCATAGCTATAAGATTTATACACCCAATGTAAACCATTATATGGCACACAGCACATTACCGCTCGCATCTCATTCAACGATAGAACAAATAACTACACTACTACGAAATTCGTGTAAATAAGTTTTTTTCTTACCTTAAACTATCAAACTAAGAATAACACGACAGGCGATATGCTCATCAATACAATACGCAAATATGTAACGTATGCTCAAGTGGAGATAAACCCTGTGATAAACTACTTACATCATTCCATTTCACCAAATTTTCTCCCTATATGTTTTTATGCACCCTCTAACCACACTTCTATTATACATAAAGGGAGAACATTATGTATTTCTCAGCACTAACACTCTTTTGAAGACTATCGCGTTAATTTTTTCATCGTCTAGTACACAACTTTAAATCAAACAATTATGATAGATCCTTTTAAAAATAGATACTGTCTAATCAATAGAAAACGCTTTTGCTACTTCGTGTTTCATATTTACAGTGCATGCCTTACGTTTTAAGCTTATGGCGCAAATTTTTCCATCAAACTCGAACGGAACTTTATATTCAGGCACAACAGGTGTGTGTCTGTTCGCTTTTAATGTAGCTGTATGCCCTTTTACTGTTGCAAGTCGTGAAACCATTGTTTTACCTACTTCAATATCGTCAATGTAAATTGTCACTTGCGCATTCAAAGCATCTTCACGGTCAAAATCGTATGCTACTTTTGCGCTTTGTGGCACTGCTATGTTTGAAACTGCAGTGTAATATTCAAGCTGATTTCTATTATACGCATAAATCAATTTATTATCTTTTATGTATAAAACAGAGCCACCGTACATATCGCCCATGCACAAAAGAACGCCCTCTTGTAAGCTTGAATCTCTTTCAATGTCAACTGTCACGCTATGGCTCGCCCAATCATTCACAAAGCCCTTTTGCGCTTTTGATAAGTCGTATGGCTTTATAACGTTTTTAAAGCAAATTTCGCCTTCAGGCATTCTCAGTTCATCACCCATGCATCTAAAAACACTTCCCGGGTTTGCATGTATTGTGCCGGGCAACATTGGAAAAACTTGATATTTGCCTGCTTCTATCATAAATTGGTCTTGTAGCTCTCTTAATTTATCAGGGTATTTTGCCGCAACATCATTACACTCTGTAAAATCTTGCTCTACATTATATAGTTCCCACACATCACTTTCATATCCTGCACTGAATGTGTGGTTTGTTACGGCTTTCCAGCCGTCTTTATAAATGCCTCTATTACCCATAACTTCATAATATTGAACCAATCTGCGCGATTTTGCATTTTCATCTTCAAAGGTATATTTTGCACTTATCCCAGAGAACGGCTTTTGTGCTACACCTTTAATCGACATTGGCTTATCGACACCCATTATATCTAAAATCGTCGGTGTTATATCTGATATATGCATGTATTGGTTTCGCACCTTTCCGGGCGCACTTATATTATCAGGGTAGCGTATAATTAATGGGTCTTGTATTCCGCCTTCATATGCCCAAAATTTATACCAAGAAAACGGTGTATTTCCTGCATTGGCCCAGCCTGTGGGATAGTTGCTGAAAGATGACACGCTGCCAATTTCATCAATATGTTCAAGGGCATATTGATACTCGTCTTCAAATTCAGACGTTACATCAAGCCCACTGAAGAAGTTAAAGCGCCCTTGCTTTCCACCTTCTCCGCTCGCACCATTATCTGACAGAAATACTATCACTGTATTGTCAAGTTTATCTATCTCTCGTAAATAATCTAACAAGCGCCCAATATGATCATCTGTATGTTCAAGCATTCCGGCAAACGCTTCCATATACTTTGCATACAGTTTTTTTCTGTCTGGACTTAAATCATCCCAAGCACTCACATGCTCATTTCTAGGGCTTAACTCTACATTGTGCGGCACCACACCCATCTCTTTTTGCTTGTTCAGCCACAGCTCACGCATGGCATCCCATCCGCTGTCAAATTTGCCCTTATATTTTTCTATATACTCTTTCGGTGCATGGTGAGGCGCATGCATTGCGCCCAAAGCTAAATACATAAAAAACGGTTTACTGGGGTTTGCCATTTCATGGTTAAACAGATAATCAATAGCATTGTCAATAGCATCTTCCGTAAAGTGATACCCTTCTTGCGAAGTTTTATCTGGTTGAACCGGTGAGTTGTCTCTTGTCAACGGAGGATTGAACTGGCTTGTTTCTGCGTGAAGAAAACCATAATATCTATCAAAACCGCGCGCTATCGGCCATTGGTCGTACGGGCCTGCCGCAGCGTCTTGTGTTGATAGATGCCATTTACCTACACAATATGTGCCATAGTCGAACTCTTTCAAAATTTCCGCAGTCGTGGCATATTCGTTAGATACAAA
Source organism: uncultured Oscillospiraceae bacterium (assembly GCA_964370155.1). Taxonomy (GTDB): domain Bacteria; phylum Bacillota; class Clostridia; order Oscillospirales; family Ruminococcaceae; genus JAAYCI01. Next base: position 26,971 of record CAYJIC010000012.1, on the reverse strand, counting down.
ACCCTGTGCATTAGGGTATCCCGTTACGTTGTCGCACACTGCGCATATGCCTACCTGATGGTGATTTGCACCTGTTAGTAAGCATGCGCGTGAAGCAGTACACACCGCTGTTGTGTGAAAATTGTTATAGCGCAGACCCTCGTACGCAAGCTTATCAATATTGGGAGTATTTATATTAGACCCATAACAACCAAGATGTGAAAACCCTAAATCATCAAGCACTATATACAATATATTTGGTTTCGTTTGCGGCTGGGGTAAATAATCTCTGTATTTAATAGAAGAGTTTTTAACTGTCATGCCTATATTCTGTGTTTCAATAACCTTTTGTTGCAAAATTATTTCCCTCCCAAATTCTCTTTTTATTCAAATAAGTACGCTTAAATATCATTATTTTATGGCAAATATTCTGTTGTTTATAAGTACTTTAAATATAACATATTTTGTTTTAAAGTAAATACTATATTAGCTTTGTGCTATATATTTGAATTGCTCTTGCTATTATTGTGGCTTATGCGCTATTTCTGTTTTCAGACAAAGCGCATAAGCCGTTAATTACATTAATTTAATTAAATCTTTTTTGTGAATCTACTAACAAAAAGTTTTTAATGAACATTATACTCTCCACGCTCTTTCAAATCTGCAACTATTTTTTCATGCATTTTGTCATCAAGTTTATAGAACATAAACAGCACTAGAATAATTAAAGACAACGCAGCAGGTAGTAAGTTCATGGTAGCATTTAAAGTTGTTATAGTTTCCATTGTTTGTACTTCAGCATTTGCTACATATCCGTTAGCTGCCAAAAGTGCAAGAAGAACACTTGGGCCAATGGCTCCACCAAGCTTAGTCATAAGGCTTGTGCCCGATGCTGAAAGGCCGTCTGCTCTTATACCAGTTTTCCACTGTCCATATTCAACAGTGTCGCCTATGAAACTATATAAAAATGCCATTGAAAGACCTGTGAAAATACCTGTGCCCCAACGGATTACAATAGATGTCATTGCACTTGAATTTTCAGGAGTCAGGAAGAAAAGTATTATGTGCAAAATCAAGTTGCTGGCATATGTAAACATCATAGCACTACGTTTAGTTTTAAATATTTTTATAACAAGCGGTGTTAGCATAGCCGCAAAAGCTGTAACAAGCCCATTGACCGTAGCAAAAAGTGAAAATAGCGCTAAATCGCCCCACATATACGTGAAATAGAATGCCGATACTGTCATTCTACCATAAACCATAAACCCATGCACTAAAAATGCGAAGGACAGTATCATAAGCGGTGGATTTTTAATGAAGTTATTGAACATGTCTTTAAAGGTGAATTTCTTTTTCGGTGGGGCTTTAATTGCCTCTTTTGTGCCCATAATGCATGTAGCTACAAACGGAATGGATATGGCACATGTCACAAGTGCCGCTAAGGCATAGCCTCTTACCATGTCACCACTCTCGCCGGCAAAGGATGTTAACATTGGAACAAATATTGCTGTTGTTAACGCAGCGGCAAGTGATGCAACAAGGACACGGACACTTGAAAAAGATGCACGCTCTTTCGGATATGGTGATATAACACCGTTTAATGCAGTGTACGGTATTTGGAAAGAAGTTGAAAAAACAACAGCAAGGAAATACAAACCGCAACTATAAATGATGCGCCAAATCAAGTCCCACTCAGGGTGAGCCCAAAACATAAGCATAACCGTAGGTATCATTGCTACTGCACCAAACAGCATCCACGGACGATATCTTCCAAGTTTTGTGTTTGTTCTATCGGCAAGTGTGCCAATCAAAGGATCATTAATAGCGTCCCACACACGGCATATTAAGAATAGCGACGAAACAATCCCTGCAGGGATTAACGCAACGTCTGTCATGAAAATTGCAAGGAAAGCACTAACTAACATCCATGGTAGCTGATAAACCATTTCACCTGATGCAAAAGACATTTTCCTTATAATTGATTCTGAACCACGATAATATTTTTGCGGTTCTGTTGTGTTGCTTTTTACTACTGCATTATCATTGTTTGCCATTTCTTTTACTCCTTGCTTTTTTTGTTATTTAAGCATTTCCAAAGCTGTTTTTACAACACCCTCAACATCCATTGAATAGTGTTTATATATTTCTTCAGGATAACCGAACTCAACAAACTCATCGGGTATCCCTATCTTTTTAACAATTGCGCTAACACCGCATTCTTGCAACGCGTCTGCCACAATGCTTCCAAGTCCACCTTTTATATTATGGTCTTCAACCGTTAATATTTTGCCACACTTGGCTGCTTTTACAAGCGCATCTTTATCAATAGGTTTTATTGTGTGCATGTCTACAACGCCCACATCATATCCTTGTTTTTCAAGTTCTTCTGCTGCTTTAACACTTGGATAAACACCCATACCCGTTGCAATTATGTTAAGGTCGTTGCCGTGTTTTATCTCTATTGCTTTACCTATTTGATAATCGTAATCATAATCAAGCGGATATACAGATGGTTCTTCACCGCGCGGCACTCTTATATAAATTGGTTTATCATACGTGAGCGAAGCAAGCAGTAATTTTTTTGCTTGCATTGCATCACAAGGTGCAACCATTGTCATATTGGGCAGCGAATTCATAACGCCAAACTCAATTATTGTGTTATGTGTTGGCCCATAGCCGGACGATGTTCCTGCATGCGTACCTATTAGCCTCACTGGGTAATCGTTGTAGCAAACATCATTGTGAACTTGGTCTAATGCCCTCACACAGAGGAAAGGCCCAAATGTTTGAACAAATGGCATAAATCCCATTTTTGCCATGCCCGCTGCTGCTGTAACCATATTCATTTCTTGTATTCCCACATCGAAAACTCTGTTGGGATATTTTTCGCATGCATCAGCTAACGGATTACCTTTGCCTGTGCCGTCTGCGTTTATGTAACAAATTTTTGGATTACTTTCCACAAGTTCAAGAATTGTTCCTGTAACTGTTCCCTTGGCGCTCATCATTGCGCCCATATCACCTGTGCAAAATGTAAAACCGCCCATATTACTTAACCTCCTTCAACTTTTCTTGCGTATACTCTTCAATATATTTTTGAGCTTCCGCCAATTTCTCGTCGTCTAAACCACCAATGTGCCAAGCCGTTGGTCTTTCCGACATGAATTTACAGCCTTGTCCTTTTGTTGTGCTACTAATAATAGCTATGGGTTTGCCACTGTGTGTAACTTTTGGCAAATTTTCAAGTGTTTTATCAATTTCAGCCATATTTGTACCATCAATAACGTATGTTTCCCAACCAAAAGCTGCAAAACAATTTGCCATTCCCTGCGGCCCGCCTTTTTCACCCCAACGTATGTTTTCATCACAATTGAAAGATGCCGATGCATGATTGAAGTCCACAATAGCCACAATATTGTCCATGTTTTTTGAAGCCGCGTACATTATAGCTTCCCAGTTTGAACCTTCTTCCATTTCACCATCGCCAAGCATAACAAAAATACGTGAGTCAACTTTCTTTTCTCTATAAGCATGTGACATACCCACAGCCCAGTTCAAACCATGCCCTAAAGAACCTGTTGAAACTTCAATACCCTTAACACGTTTGTGGTTTGGGTGTGCGCCAAAAGAATTACCAATTGTATTGTATGTATCGAGCAGATAATCAAGGCTATACATTTCCATATCGCAAAAAATTGTGTAAAGCAGAATTCCGTTATGGCCTTTGCTTAAAATAAAAATATTTCTGTTTGGATCTTCAAGATTTTCAGGGTCGAAACCCAAGTGCTTGTAGTAAAGAGCAACCGCAATATCCGTTGCAGAAAGTGGACCACCAATATGTACATTACCGATACGCCTTGTTGAGAGTGCAAGATCCATTCTTATTTTTCCTGCTTTTTCAACTAACTCACGCACATCTTTCAAATAAACTTTAGCCATGTATCAATCTCCGCCTTTCATTTTGTTATATTTTTGTAGACATGAAAATTAATAAACATTATAATAATACATGAATACTATACCACTGTTACAAAATATATAAGACTACGTTTATTTATTTTGTGTCATAAGTATAGCACCACCTTTATTTACTGTAAAATACTAAAATGTTATTAAAAACATATAACTTTTAGTTATGCTGTAAGGAGCTTATATTATGAATTTCAAACACCTTGAATACTTAATTAAAATAGTAGAATGTGGTTCAATAACAAAGGCCAGTCAAAAGTTGTTTATAAGTCAGCCGGCTCTAACAAAAGCAATAACACTTGTTGAGCAAGATTACGGCATTCAAATTTTTAGACGCAGTCAAAAAGGCGTCGTGCTGACAGCCGAGGGTGAAAATTTTATTTACTATGCAAAAAGTGCTATTCATGCAACGAATATACTGGAAAAAACGTTTCGATCTAAAGACAAAAAAGAGCGTTCGCACCTTTCTATCGCTGCTCAACAACAAGATTTTTTATATGATATTCTGCTAAAAACATACAACTCATTTACCGATATGTCTTTACATTATGTTTTTGAAGAATGCGACAGAAGCAGTGTTGCAAAAAAAGTATTAACTAGGCAAGCTTCACTGGGCATATTCATAAAAACCGCTTATGACGGAGCACCTTTACCATGGCGTCTCGAAGAAGAAAAACTTGATTTTTTCACTTTAGACACCTCAAATATTTATATGTGTGTAGGGAAAAAATCGCCTTTTTGGGGCATGGATTTTTTAACTCATCAACAAGCCAAAACACAGCCCACACTTATACTGTCTTCCGACCTTGAGAGCGCAAACGCTTTAAACCTTGATACTGATTTTCAATCTATAAACACAGAAAAAATTGTGTTTTGCAACTCTATTGAATGCTGCAGGCATTTTTTATTAAACACTGACATGTTGCTATACACCTCTAAATGGACGAAAAAATATTTAGACGATGATAATTTATATTTTTCTCAAATGCAACCAATGCAAAAAAACGAAAAATTTGCGAACTTGCCACAAATTCATGAACTTACTCTAATTAAAAGGAAAAACACACTGCTAAATAGCACGGAGAAAAATTTTATTGAAAAATTAGCAAACTATTTTGACAAAAATACTGATGATATTTTTTAATGATCACATATGCGTGTTAAGACGCTTATTTTCACACACAAAAATCATAGACTAAATACTTTAATCAAAATATATGCTTTGAAACCTTCATGGGATATCGTAAAAGCTTGGTTTTTTAAAACAAATATAAACAAATACTCTGTAAAACCAGCTCACATCTATTTTTTAACGCAATTATAATATTGCATTCCTTCTCAAAAAAGTATGTTTTCAAAATACAGCTTCCGCATTATGTACGCCTATGGTTTTTGCAAGAATTAAAAAATTGCAAAATAAAGCACAAATATGCTTTGTACCCAAAATATATCGCTATAACAAAAAATTCCACTGACAAAAGTCAGTGGAATTTGGTCTGAGTGACAGGACTGAACCTGCGGCCTCTTGACCCCCAATTTAGCGCAACACTTGGTACAGGCGGAACATAAGAAAAATACAGCATTATAGCGATGATTTAATTTTTCGTTTTGTTCGTATTTTCTGTATTTTTCATCCCATTACGTACACATTACGTACGGATTACGTATAAGTATGCTGTTAATAGTTGGTATATGGTTTTTTGGACACCTGGTACAGCTATGAAAGGATAATATTTACTATATCATTGTATTCTCGAAACCATGCAAAATAACTGGTGTGCATTTACAACGGTGTTTTTCCAAAAGCGGCGTGCTATTGCAACCGCTTATTTTATTGCGAAATCTGCATTTTGTTTACTTATAATTATTATACAGCTACTTTGATTTTTTGCAAATGGGTAGTTTGCAGCAGTTATCAAAATAGGTGCCTTACAGAAATAAAAAAGCAAAAACCGATGTGCATTTACGGTATTTTCCAGCACACCGGTTTGTACCAAATATTTGGAGATATACCACCTTAAGCACACCGGTTTTAATGTGCTACAGCTTCGCATATAATAAAACCCACAAAATCACTTATCATTTTTCAAATTGAAACTTTTTTCAACTCACTTGATTTGTCACTGGAAAAGACGGCAGTGTTTCTGTTAGTTCTGACGTATAATAATTTTCACCTGCTGCATTTGTATATTCAGTAGCAATTTCAACCGCTTCTTCTAACGTCAGCTTTTCCATAGGCTCTGTAATCAAGTGACCTGCCGGAGTTTCAAGTTTGCCCGTGCATTCAGGTAAGCTCAATGAGTACTCGCTTGGATGTAGCAGCAAATCACCCCATGCATGCGACGCTGCAAATGTAGCATCATCTTTCATGAAATATTTAAAGCTTATATGTGTATTCGAAATATGATCTTCTAAATTAGCATCCAAATGATACCAAGCATCATCCACTTTTACAATTGTCCAAGCATGCCTCACAAAATCACCATAAACCGAATATGTAAGCCCAGGAACATATTTAGCTTCAAATCCCATATGATTCAAAATCACTACAAGTGCACTCGCATAGTTTTCACAACTTGCAAGTCCATATTCAAGCAAGCACGTAGACATTTCTTCATAGGGTGTCGGCGGATTCTCACATTCATAGAATGCACGCCAACTATTTGTAAGGCTCGCATTATCATATGTAATAATATCAGTATTCTCAATCACATAAACAAATGCTTTTTCAATTTTCTTAAAATCCGAGTCAGACTCTTTTATATCCATGCTTGAAATTGTAGTAGCTATCAGTTCGTCAAAATAGCAACTTTCTTCGTCATACTGCACCTGACTTGAACTTGAAGCTTCTAGAGTTTGCTCTGTTGAGCTATGTACTATATCATTTGGTTTCGATATAGAGCTGCCATCATCACTTTCCGAGGGAACTGTTTGCGTGCATCCAAACAGCAGCAATGCACAAGCAGAAATGCAAATACTAAACACACCTATAAATTTCATGCTTATAAACGCTCCCCTTGACTAAAATATCACTATATCATTCATATTAACCCATCCTGCGGACTCACCACCTATTATCACTTCTGCCCATTGAACATTAGAAAATCTTCTCTCAATATCTATATTAATGTAACTTTATCAAAAGAATGTATCGGTATCATTTCTACAGAAACCATAATTAGGTTCATCATACAACTTGGTTCATGCAAATATTTTGAGCTTTTAATTTTTATGAGTTTTAGACTCTATAAAATAACCGCCATCGCCTTTAGGAATTAATACGTATCGAGTTTGCGCATGCATACCTGGATCTATATCATATGTTGCACTCTCTTCTCCTGCGTTGTAATCATACACAAAAGTACCTACATGCGTCCCACTATTATAAATTTCGTAGTTAAACATATCATTTTCGAATGTTATATTTAAATATTCATATTCAAGAACATCTACTATTAACTTTGTATCGCCATCATAAGCTTCAACTATCTCAACATGAAAATCATTGCCCATGCCTTTAGCATCCGGCGAAGTATACCCACGATAGTTTTCATGCCATATGAAAAAAAGTTCACTGTCATACAAACTTATGTCGTCAAACTCATAATTTTCACCAAATTCAAAGTTGGGATTGAACAAATCTTGCGCCATCGTTTCGATAATGTCAACTTCAGATATGCTGCCTATACCGTCTATATGTGTGCCATCAAATCCATAGTTCAAATATAAATCTATCACATATTCATAGCTAACTTCCTCTATAGATTCAAAAACCGGTAAACTTGGAAAAAACGTTGCTCTGTTTAAGTCGACAATATACTCTTCCGCCATTAATACCTCAGGTGAATCAAGCGCAAGTGGTACCCAGCTTGCTTCCTCTTTTTCTTCTTCTGTTCCGTAAATTCCCTCTGCGTTAAGTATATCTTTTTCTTCTTGTGTCAATTCGTTATATATTTCCTCTTTTTCACTATTTAATTCATCATATATCTCATCTGCAAATTCTTGGTCTATTTCTCCATCCTCGGTTTCAAATTTCAGTTCTCCATTTGTGATATCAGTGAGCACTTGATCTAAATACCTTACTGCTTGAGGTGCATCGCCGCTTTGTACATAAGTATCAGCTATTGCAATATACGCTTCTATAGCCCTTGGGTTTATCTCAATAGCCGCCTCGAACGCAATTATAGCTTCTTCATAATTGCCCTCACTTAAATACCTCATGCCAAGATCATACTGTTCCTGGTACAGCTCTTCCGGGGTTTTTGCGCAGCCTGTTAGCAAGATTGCTAACAGTAGACCGACTAACAATGTAACAGATACTAGTTTTTTCATTTTGTTCTCCTCTTTTTATTTTTTGATTTATTATTTATATGTAATACCCGTGTTTGCAAGGTTTATTTTGCAATCAATACACTTGTTCGTCAACTATCCTTCCATCAGCGCGGTAATGTATTCTACTTATAGGCGTTCCATCTTCACCACGGGTGTAAATAAGATAAGAAGCCATTGTACCATCACCATCATACCAAGTAATCTTTATTGCATACCCATTTTCATCATACTCCGATATATAATAATAATGATTTTCAGCACCTGGTTCAAAAGCATAATCAATTGAATATATTCTTTTGCCGGTAGTTCCATCATAGTCGTGCTCAGCCGCCAAATATCCTTCAGGGGCAAAGCTCGTCGTTTTTATTCGAACTCCATTATCGTTATAATCATCAATTTGTCCAATGCCACCATCCGGATAATACCATATTGTTTGAATTCCGAGTCCTCGTCCATTCAGTTCATGAAAACCGTGGAAAATAATACTCCCGTCGTCATGATACCGTATAGTTTCTATTACATAACCCATTTGGTTATATTTTACAAGCCCAACAAGGTTTCCATTTCGATCATATTGATTCTCTTCACGCACAACAGTATAAAACAACTCATTTTCTAAATTTTCATAACCAGATTCGGCTACTTCACTGGCATGCATGGTATCTAAAGTTAACATCGCATATTCTTGTGCTTTATCGTATTGCTCTAAAGCAAGGTATATCCCTGAAAGTTCAAAATACGGTTCCACAGATTTTGGATCTATCTCAATAGCCGCTTCAAATGCAATTATAGCCTCTTCATAGTTTCCCTCGCTTAGGTATCTTATACCAAGGTCATACTGCTCTCGGTACAGCTCCTCAGGTGTTGGAGCACATCCTGCAAAAAGCGCAACAACTATGTTTATTAACAGCATCATCGATAATATCTTTTTCATTATATACCCTACCATCATTTTATTGCTTCGCTCAAAGCATACCTTGCATTACTTTATACTATTGCTCTATACTATTCACGATATTTGTTCTACAAAGGCTCCGCTTTCATCGCGTTCAAGAATCGATACTACTATCCCATCCACATAAGTTGTTACTCTTATATAGTTTTCGTTTTCGTCATATTCATGAATAGCCCAACTATTCGTTGTTCCATCTGAAGAATAATATGTTGTTTTTACCGTTCTACCATTTTCATTGTATTCGTATTCATGAATAGACCAACTACTCACTGTCCCATCCGGAAAATAATACGTTGTTTTTATCTCGTTTCCATTTTCATCGTATTCGGAAATTTCCCAAGCATATACTACCCCATCTACATAACTTGTGTGTTTCACCACATTCCTATTTTCATCGTATTCATCAACCTGACTCACTTTCCCGTCCGGGGAATAATATGTTGTTTTAATTTCTTTTCTATTTTCGCCGTATTCACTGATAAGCCATAATGTCCCATCAGAATTGTATATCATTTGTTTTACCATGTATCCATTTTCATCGTACTCAACAACACTATAACTTCCGTCATCATGTGTTATTGTTTCAGTTTTCACTTCTTCCAGTTTATCTTCCACAGTTTGGTTAGTTTGCACCTCTTCGGGTGCACTTCTTAACACCGCAATAGCCGCAGGAACATCACCTGCTGCAACATATGCATCCGCCAAGCCTATGTATGCATCAATAGATTTTGGCTCGATTTCAATAGCCGCTTCGAACGCAATAATAGCTTCTTCATAATTGCCCTCGCTCAAATATCTTATACCAAGGTCATACTGCTCTTGGTATAAATTTTCAGGTGCCTGTATCTCGTTTGTGCCACATCCGGAAAACGTAGCCGCTATTATCAGTATGCTCAAGGCTATTAAAGCAAATGTTCGTTTCATGCATTTCATATAAAATATACTCCTTTTTATAACCACCCATTTGTTTGAAGCTCTGTAATTAAACTTTCCACTTGTAAGAGATATGTTGTGTCGTCTCCACTTGCCACCTTATTACTTGCCGTAATATATTCATCATACGCTTGCGTAAAATCTCTTTGATCTTCATCTTTATCATTTTCAATATTTATTAGCATCATGCTTCTTAGTGCATACGGCGTATAGTCATTTGGAAATTCCGTTTGCATGTTTTGTAATATTTCTTCGGCTTGCACATAATCACCCAGCTGAAAATATATGTTAAACAAATTACTATAAAAATAATCTTTTACAATACCCATGCTTAATACTGTTTCAAATCCATTTGCTGCGTTTTGCAAATATTCGCTACCGAGTTCAGGGTTCATTTGATATGCATCAAAATATGCAAGAGCCAGCATCTCCCATATAGTAGGATCACTGTCAAATCCCAACTCGCTCATATATTGTTCTATCACTTCAACTTGTTTTTTTGCCGCTCCTGTTATTGGAGAATTACCCAGCTTTTCGTCTACTGCACAATCTCTGTATAATTCCGCAACCGAGCGCATAGCGCGTCTTTGCAAATCAATATCTTGCGACTCGTTTAGCACTTGTAAAAATTCAGATTCCGCTTCTATATAAGATTTTTGTGCATAAAGCACCTCGGCGCTAACATATCTTGTCACCAGTTCATCTGCACCCGCATCAAACATCGAGTCCAGAACTTCTTGTGCTGCGGTTATATCACCAAGCTTGCCTAAAGATACAGCATAATCCCGCATAGCAGATACTGTTATGTCGCCACCTGCAGTACTCAGTCTAAAGAACGACGCCGCGGCCGCATAATCATCTTTTTCGAAATATGCTGCACCTAATATTTCGCTTAATCGGCTTTGCGTTTCTATATCGTAGTTTTTGCCCATTGCAAGATCATTTTCAATATATGAGATACAATCATCATATAACATTGCACTATAAAGCGAGTATGCATATCCGACATATGGTTCTATTTCCTCCGGATACAGTTCTTGTGCTTGCAATAATAATTCTCCGGATTTTTGTGGATCGCTAGCATATAGTTTTGATGCATCCGATACCAAATCATTAAACTCTTGTTGTTTGTTTTCTTCTTGTATTTGCAACCAAATGAATATACCCGATGCTATGATCACCATTCCTAAAATGCTAAGAATGGTAATTAAGATAGTCTTTTTGTTTTTCGGACTACTTTTTTCTTTTTTAATGACAGGCGCTGGTTTTACATTATCAAAAACACCCACCGTGCCAGATGTTTGCACAGTTTCATTGACAACTGCCGCACCTGATATATTAAAAACACTTTCAGTGCCGGATGTGTGGTTCTGAACATCAGCGGTATCGGCAAAAATATAGTTTGTCGCAGAGTCACTTTCTACGCTTTCACTTTTCGATGACAAAGCATAGATATTTTTTACTATTTCTAAGTCGTCGCCATCCGGATATATCACCTGTGCATCAACTTCATCATAAAGTATAGCCTCAAGTTCAGCACGCATCTGCATCGGAGACGAAAATCTATCTTTTTTATTATACGCTATAGCCTTTGCTGTTATTTCAGCAAGACGTCCTTGTGAATAAAAGGGTAACGGTATTACTTCACCACTCATTCGAAGTGATAACGACTTTTCTCTATCGCTATATGTGATTGCATTTGGTGCAGGCGGCAAAAAAGGTATCCTGTTTTTATTTAACAGACGATAAAGTACAATACCCAGCGAATAAATGTCTACGCTAAATCCATATTCTTCGCCTTTATAAACCTCAGGCGCCATATAGTTATATGTACCTTTTTTTGAAAGCTCTGACAATGTTTTTTCAACTGTGCGAGCAATACCAAAATCGCCTAATTTGAAATCACCGTTTTCCGACACGAAAATATTTTCAGGCTTAATGTCACGATGAATAATGTTATATTTTTGGCATAGTTCTAAAGCCTTACACATATCTATGCCAAGTTTAATTATATCTCTTCTTGAGAATGGGTGTTCATACGCATACGGCAACAACGGAGTCAACAACTCCATACGAATCAAAATGTCCCATCCAATTCCACTTGTATGTTGCACCACACTGTGATCTTCATAACTCACAATATTCGTAGTACCTTTAAGCCTTGACATCAGCGCAAACTCTTTTACTATTTCTTGAACAACGCTATAAAAATAGTTTTTTGCGCTAGTAATGTCCATTCCTTCTTCTACAGCATTACGAAATTCTGCTTCATCTTGTGGGACAGTAATCACTTTTAGAGCCGCTTTATATGTTTGCCCAAAATCTTCTCGCCTTATTTCATAAACCTTGCCAAAGCTACCTTCACCTATTTTGTGTGCAATTATCCAATTACCGAAAACCACACTTCCCGCACTGTATGATTGCTTATGCATGGATACTATCATCCTCCACTTCATTTTTCACGCACAAAACTATTTATGTCATTAATCTTAGCATCGCTTATAAAGCCATTAAATTCTGCACATTTTACAATATTTAATAATAATATTCACTAATTTCAACATGTTATCATCATGTACTAATATCTTGTATTTTCCTGTAATTTAAAGTATAATTATGTAACAAAATTTTAACATAACTTTCACTTTTTTACAACAAATCCCACTCATTTCAAGGAGTTATTTAATGAAAATCAGTTTCAAAACAGGTGATATTGTATTTGGAAGCTGGGTTATTAGCCATGAAATAGGCGAGGGTAGCTTTGGCAAAGTATATTCTTTAATGCGTGAAGACTTTGGAGCAACGTACACTGCTGCTTTAAAAGTCATCTCTGTGCCACAAAATGGTTCCGAAACCAAATCTTTGCGCGAAGAAGGGATGAGCGAGGCTGAAATTAAAGATTATTTTTATAGTGTTGTTCAAGAGATAGTAAAAGAATTTGCAATAATGGCAGAACTTAAAGGAACCACCAACATTGTCGGATATGAAGATCACCAAGTAATATCCCACGAAGATGGCATGGGCTGGGACATTTTGATTCGTATGGAGTTGCTGACCCCATTACTTGAATATGCCTATCAAAATCCTTTTTCAAGAAGAGACATTATCAAACTCGGCATAGACATTTGTAACGCCTTGGAACTTTGTCAAAAGTACAACATTATACATAGAGATCTAAAGCCCGAAAACATTTTTGTATCAAAAAATGGTGACTTCAAATTAGGTGACTTTGGTATTGCTCGTACAATAGAAAAAACAACAAGCGGGCTTTCGAAAAAAGGCACATACAGTTACATAGCTCCCGAGGTTTATAAAGGGCACAACTATGGCTTTAGTGTAGATATTTATTCTCTTGGAATTGTATTGTACCGCTTATTAAATTGTAATCGTTTACCATTTATGCCAATACCACCTCAACCTATAACGTTCAACGACAGGGAACGTGCGCTTATCAGCAGAATGAGCGGAGAGAAAATAGTACTACCTTTTCATAGCGAGGGTCGCTTACCTGAAATAGTTTTAAAAGCATGTAGCTATTCCCCAAAAGAACGATATTCAACCCCTGTACAACTGCGCACCGAACTCGCAAGTATATTATATGACGAGAATAGTTCCGAAATAATATATCCCGAAGGTGATTCATTAGCCTTAAAGGAAAACAGTTATTTAAGTAGTACTAATTCCCACATAGATACCAGCGCTGAGTATACCCATGCAACACAAAGTGTTTTTGCGGAAAATGCTCCCATATCTATGCAACAAGCATCACCCATGCCTTTCGAAAATATTCAAGAAGATAAAACACAAAGTGTTTTTGGACAAAGTAATAATTTTCCTGTACACCAAAATAAAACCATCAAGCTCAAAAAGAACAAAAAAACATTGTTATATATTTGTATTACTGGTTTAGTTTCTGTAGCGCTCGGCATATTTTTGATGACATTTTCAAATGATAACAATGTCGCCTCTTTTTTTAATACCCATCGCACATTTCCTATAGAAATAACTGCTGATGGAGAAACATATAATGCACAATTTACGGAAGGCACCGTAGCCGACGCGCTTGAGACTATAGGTATTGTGCTTAACCAAGATGATTATACCGAACCTTCATTGTCTTCAAATTTAATAGAGGATATGTCTATTTCTGTACACAGGGTCACTTATGTCGAAGAAACCCGGATTGAGACTCTTAGCAATGCCGAAGCCGAGATGTACCACGAAGAACTTAGCACTGTGGCTGATTTCAAGCTTAGCCACAACAGCGAATATGAAATAGTGTATCAAGACCAAATGGTAGATGACCTTTTACATTCCAGTAAAGTCATCAGCGTAACTCCTACTCTTACCCCAAGACCACTTGATTCATACGAATTTATAGATGGTATTCCTGTCAGCCGTATCGAAGGGTTTTCTGACATTGAAATGGGTCCAGATGGTCTTCCTGTAAACTATACACGCCTATGGGATGGTGTTGTATGCACAGCATATTTTTCTTCCGTTAAAAATGATGCATCTGGACTTGGACTTTATTGTGGCACGGTGGCTGTCAATCCAAATCTCATCCCATACGGTACTAGAATGTATATCACATCTGCCGATGGTAGTTTTGTATATGGTTTTTGTATTGCCACCGATACCAGCGCCACCATACTGGAGGGCCATGTGGACTTGGAGCTTTATTTCGACACATTTGAGGAAACTACACAGTTTGGTCGGCGTCAACTTAATGTATATGTGTTAGATTAAATTCAAATTTTTATGCGCATACTTTGCAATTTAATCTTTTTTTGACTTAAACAAGTAATGATAGACCTTAGTAATAAAAAACACACACTTTAAATTTTGGTAGCATAAAGCCAAATTTAAAGTATGTGTTTTTTTGGTGCACTAATCAAAATAATGGTTGTATTATCTTTACCACCACGATTCATTGCTATGTCCATTAATAATTGTGCTGAATTATCAACATTTCGATTATTCGTTAAAATATTCGCAATTTCTTCACTGCTTACCATGTCGGTTAATCCATCGCTACAAATCAAAAATTCATCGCCATAGTTCACCTGTATTTGGTCAACAAATGGTTCAATTATCATCTCTTGCGGCCAAATACCCAAATGCTGGGTCAATGATGGCTTTCTTTTTATACCCTCGTTTTGAATAAATTTAGCATCTGTATGATCAACAGACAACTGGCTTATTGCGTCGTCCCTGAACAAAAAGACTTTACTATCTCCTATGTTGCAAATCCATGCTGTGTTCTGCGTAAAATACAGCATGGCTACCGTGCAACCCATTCTTCGCCCGCCAAGTTCTTCTGCCAGATTACAAATTGCATCATTTGCCTTTAAACATATATCAAGCATTGCTTTTTTCGGGTCTTGCCAGCGAGAGGTGCTTGCTTTTTTCACATGTTCAGCCGCTATAAAGGCGGCTTGCTCTCCATGCTTTTCGCCACCCATGCCATCAAAAACACCCACTGCAAAACTTGCGTTTTCGTCAAAAATAGCTCTTAGGTTTTTCTCAAGAGCATCATTTTCACTCGGCAATATAGCCCCGCCAAAATAAAAATTATCTTGGTTAACACTTCGCACTTTACCTTTATTACAAACACATACTGCTGTATACTGCGCCAATTCTTCACTTTTATCGCTATTGCTTGCAAAAAAGTTTTTCAAACCACTTACAATATTATTACTCATTGACCCTCCCCTCATATAGCAAGAACATGCAATAATACTTAGGAAACGCTTGTGCCATTATTTTCATAATATTCTTTCAATCTTTCCAAAAAAACAGGTCTTTGTTCATCTTCAAAACCTCTAAAATAAACCGTTTCAACATCTTCGTGATTGAAAAGATATTGAAAGTCCAAACCCATATTCCCTTCCGGATACATTACCCCTATATAGTCATATTCTTTGATATCGTCCTCATTTGAAGTATCCGATTGTTTAACTCCAAAAATCATCACTTTCTTTTCGCCGCCTTTTAACAAAACCACTGTACCTATTGGTAATAATTCATTAATTTCCATCATTTTATTTCCTTTCGTATTTCAAAAATTACTGTTTCAAAATTCAGTCCCACAATGCACTCCAAGCAGCACCTATAGACTTCGTTGCGTTCTCCACGCAGTTCACCGCCGCATTGGCAACATCTTTACTAAATTCTACAGCAGACTCACCGATATCTGCAGCTACATCAACAGCCGCATCAATCACATCTCCGCCTACTTCTATGATTTTTTCGCCTGTATCTAATATGGCATCGGAAACGACTTCTGTAACACTTTCACCAAAAATGGCCTGTCCCACAACTTCAACACCCATGCCAATACCAATAGTAGCCGCTACAGCCCAACCAGGACCGGGTATTGCAAGTGCTGCCACAACAGCTTTTGCTCCGCCTATTACAATCGCACTTTTACCAAAATTCACAGCAGTTTCCGTGATAGTTTCGGCAATGGCTCTGCCTTCCGAAATCCCATCCGTCACTATTTCTTTTTGATTATCAAAATAATTAAGCACACCGTCAATAGCCACCCCTGCCCATGAAGTTACCGCAGACACTGCTCCGTTTTTACCAATAAAATCACCCACCGATGGTGCTTTAACATCTAAAAGTTCTTGCTGCCATAAAGCCTTAAGCGATTCCTCGGTAAGTATCTGATTAACTTTTCCAAGCCTAAGCGCTTCGCTGCTAATATCTGAAAGCGATTTGAAAAAACTTAAAGCTGCCTTGCCGCCATATGCAATTATCTCGCCCACATGATCTGACCTTGTTGCGCTATCCAGATCCAAGAAAACCCCTATTAAAGATCCTAAAAATCCTAATTCAGTAATGCCGTCTCTGATTATGCCTCCATCAAAAAACGAATCTGTTCTTTTTTGAGTTTCAATCGCCAAGATTTGAGTCATTGACGCAAACATTGCCGCACCCATTGACGCTATAGCCTCTGCCGCATTTGCTAAAATGCTTTCTGCAAGATAATTGATTTCATTTGCTTGATCCGAAATATTTCTATCAGTAGAAGAAAAATCATTGCTGACTTTAAGTAAAAAATTAGCATATCTTCGAGCATATTCGCTTTGCTTTTTCAATCTACTTTCAATGTCTGATATTTTCGCATTAATATTGTCGGAACTTGATATTTTCATATCCAAATTATTTCTTATAGATGTCATGGCCACAATAAGGCTATCCATTTCATGCGCAATAGCAGAAAAACTATTTGAATAAACACGTACACTATCAACATTAATTTTAATTTGTGCCAAGTGATCACCTACTTTTTATTTGAAAATGTTACCTAAGCTTATGCCGTCTGTCAGCAACTTTAATTTTTTTTCAGTTTCTTCAAATTCATCTGCAACCCGGTTTATATCCGCAGCCAGTATTGCCATATCATTTTGAATCGATGTGTTTTCGGCTTGCCACCTTGCTACACTGCTAAAAAAAGCACTGTTCGCCTCGCCTTTCCAATCATTTGCCATATTACTTGCTTTTGACGAGCTTTTGCTATTTATTTGTGAAAGTTCTTCTGCCTTACTATGCAGCTCCCTTGATTGAGCTCGCGCTATAATATAATCAATTTCTATAATCCGCATATTTTCACCTATTTTATGATTTACTATTAATTTCTTAGTTTCTCATAAATTTATTAATTACCTCTTGCTGTTTAGAGTAAATGTCTGCCCTTTTTGTCTTCTTAATTGCCCATTTATCTGAATTATCCACATTTTCAGTTTCTACCATGCTGATTTCCAAGAAAAAATTCGGCGAATCAATATAAGATAAACTACTATGACTCTTTGTCTCAAAATCCAGCATAATTAACGAGCTATACTTATACTTATTGTTTAAAGCTTCTATGAGTACGCTATTTATCGTTTCATCCGTACAAAATTTCCGCATAAAATCAAGTGCTTTATTTTTATCTGATACGGCCAATTTCTTCAGCTGTACGAACTGTTCTTCATCAAGCAGAATTACATCTTGATTCTTTACATTATTTTGCTTAACCCTTTGCTTTGAATAATCATGTATAGTTGCTGCTTCCATATCTACTTTGTCGTCTTTTAATGTTAACACAACCACATTTTCGCCTTTGCCATAAAGCACTTTACACAACGGGTCTTTTTCTACTATTTTTTTATATACCATGTATCTATCACAAGATGTGCAAATTCTTATCATGTGTATTATATGGGAACTTACATTAAATTCTACATCAAAGCCTGTCTTGGCAATGCCTTTTTCCACGAGTGAATTTATTATTTGTTCAGTTTCCATCTTTATCTGCGCTTTACTCATCCCATAAAACGGATCATCAATACCATACAAAGTTCTATTTCCCGTTTTTGCAGCTAAAAACACAAATTCTTTTAAAGTTAGCGTCAATTTTTTCATTGTCGTCTCCACAAACTTACATTGTAGTGATCAATTTAATTGTATGAACTCACCTGTATATAACTTTGCAATGCTCATAATAGCGAACTAAAAAACAAAACGTTTGCAGGGCAATCACAATAATATAACCACCCTGCAAGCATTTTTATTAGTTGAAACTATTTTGTACAGTTGAGCGCAAGTTTTGGTCTGTCGCTTGAAGCTCGCGTGAAGCTGTATCCATAAGCTTCGCATACCCCTCAAGCATGTTTGAAAAGTTGGTGAAACTGCTTTGCATGCTTTCAAACTTAGATACAAAAGCATCCTGAGCCTCACCTTTCCAGTTTTCGTTCAGCGCCAATACCAAAGAACGCATCTTTGCCATTGTATCATCATGTTGCGCCTTAAGTGAACGTACCTCGTTTGCCTTAGATGATAATAATTCCGGTGTTACTTGAATAATTGCCATTTTGCATACCTCCATAAATAATAGTATCTTATCTTCGGAGCCCGAAGTTTAAGAACAATTGTATGACAAGCTTTCACAAATTGAAGCCTATGTAGACTGCTCCGTTTTAAGTTTAAGTATAGCTCCATCCCAAACTCCTGCAGATGCTAAACTTTCACAACTCGCAAGAATATTACCATTGAAAACTAGCGACATACGAGATACACGAAAAAACAATGTAGGGCTCAATATTCTTAAGGCCTCCAGTAAATTCGCTTCCAGCTGTTCAATTTCCAAAAAAACAGGAAGTTCCATATCCGTCTTAAATTTCAACTCTTCACAAGTTAATGTCACTATCGCAGAATTAATTGTTTGCATACTTACCACCAAAGCTCTGAACGCATCCTATTTTATACTTGCTTAATAGCATTTATTCAGGCATATTATTTATCTATCAATTTCACTTTTTCGCCTTCATTATTAATAATAACAAATCCTATTTTATCACTTAGATGAATTTCCTTTTGTTGAGAACTCAAATCATTAACAAGTACATCATGTGAGCGTACAGTTGATCCCATTAAAACTTTAACTCCACCACCAATAAATCCAAGTATCACGCCGTCTCCACTATGACTTTTACTTGCTATATCGCTTGGAATATCGCTTATAAATACATACACTCCAAGGCCTTGCCCCAAGCGAATAATATTTGTCAGTCTTTTTAGCGATTCATCAGTCATCTCGCTAAAACACCACTCATAATCATTAATTGCTATTAATATCGGGTCAAAACACTTTTGATCATTTGATTGATACCTTTCTAGCCGCTGTTGCAAAATAGGCATCAATTCTTCAAGATACTTGTCAAATTGCTCTATGGTATCCAAATAAGTCATCGCATTATTGTCTGCAAGATTACTCGATTTGCCCACGTATGCTATTTGCGCATGGTTTTTTCGACTATAAAATTGATGGACTAATTTATCTAGTAAAGAAATACCTGTATTTTTGTCGGCGCAGGAAATCAGAAGTAAATATGTATCATCCGAAAGATAGATCGGCTTTGCTTTTTCTGTATCTAATCCGACAAAAATATTTTCATTTACATAATCGCTCGAATTAATGACATCCGGAATAATAGGTATATTAGGCGCTAACGGTCCGTCCCATTTTTGATTCATGAGCTTTGCCATATTTAATATATTAGTAATTCGTGCGCTTTCATTGCCAGATGCGGGGAGAGCTGTTTGAAATTCAAGCGGTTCTTTTGCTTTAATAAGACCTCTGCCCGGATTGTTTTCAGGCTCAAGCCCATTAGTTCTTCCAACAATTGCTGAATAATCATTTTTATCTGTCATTTGTAATGCAATTGTATTTTTAATGTTCTGTGATACTCTATAACTAATCGCATTTTGTGCACCGCCTGTGATAACAAAAAACATACCATATGCGCCACCCTGTGAGGACATAGTTTGAAAAAACTCATCTGATTGCGGATATAATGATGAAATAGGCGCAAAATTATCGACTATCATCAATATATATGGAATTTTTTCACCTGTCATTTCTCTGTATGATTCAAGATTAATCAGCCCAGAGCTTGATATTTTTTCCTTTCTCTCGGTTAATTCTTTAAATAATAGTTTAAATAGTTTTTCAACTTTTTCTGTTTCGGTATCTTTTGCAATGCAACCTACATGCGGAAAATCTTTAAAAAGGTTTAGGCTTCCGCCGCCAAAATCAAACGCATAAATGTTCACGTCGCTTGGCCTATAACTCAGCATAGTTGACATAATAGTAGTATGTAAAAACGTGGTTTTTCCGGCGGAAGGAGAACCATATACAGCAGTATGCCCATTTTGTAAAAAATCAAGCTGCAGCGGATACTGCGACTGTATCTTGGGGTTGTCAACCATTCCGATAACGGGAGAAAACCTTTCTTTGCGCTCACTCCAGTGTTCGCCATCGAAAGCTATTTGCAATATTTCAGAAAGTTCAATGTTTTCAGAAAGTTTATTTGTCCACACATTACGTGCTCTTCTCATATCGTTTGTACGAGTGTAATTGTCAATATAATTTACCACAGCATCAATTTCATTTTCTTCCGATCTGTAGCCCGTTGTTTTTTCAGCTTCCAGTAGATTTTTGTTGCCATAGATATCTATATGATAAATCTTATCACTATACTGCGATGATTGTGTTTTAAACGGTACATATGGCGCCCCGCTATAATAAGACTGTATTTCTTCAAACACTTCGTCTTCGCCCACCTGAACAAAAGCTCTACCCGGGTTTTTTATCATCGCCGCATCCGGATGATGTAGCATATCCTTACTATCGGCTGAACTTGCCACTTTAAGACACCATCTAAACCGGGTATTTGCATTCATTTTATCATCCACAACATTGGCCGGTTTTTGTGTTAGAAGAACTACATGCACACCTAATGTTCTTCCTGTAGCAAATACACTGTTAACAGCTGTCATAAATTCAGGAAACTGTATCTTGAATTCTGCAAATTCATCTATCACTATAAACATATACGAAAGCGGCTCGTCTACTTTTCCTTGTCTGTACAATTTTAAATATCCGGATATATTGCTGACTCCATATTTATCAAAAAGCAATTTACGCCTGCTAAGCTCATTTTCAAGTGCAAGCAAATTTCTTGTTATGTTAACATCCAAATCAGAAATTGTTCCTGCAATATGTGGCAAAGTTTTAAACGGTAAAATCAAACCCGTTCCTTTGAAATCTATAAGCACAAAAGAAACTTCTTCGGGCGGAAATTGAAGCGCCATGGACAAAACCCAAGTTTGAACCATCTCAGATTTTCCCGAGCCGGTTGTGCCGGCTACCAGCCCATGAGGGCCATATTGCTTTTCGTGTATATCAAACAAAAATGCTTCACCGTTAGCACGCGTACCTATTGGCACAGCCATGGTGTTTTCAGGGTGTATTTTACCCCACCGATGTTGTAATTCCAACTCTTTTGTGCGATTCACACCATAAGCTTCTAAAAATGTGACAACAGTAGGCAAAGTATTTACACCCTGCTTTTGAGACACACGAATTGGCGCAATAGCTCTGGCAAACAGTTCATAATTTTCGTCATTTATAGTATCTATAGTGAATTTTGTTTTTACTTCAGCATCAAAACTATTATATATGATACCCTGACCATTTTCCATTTCAATAACCATTTCACATTCTTTTGGTAAATGGTTGAGCTGATTATATAATAATAAAGTCCCAACTGGTAAATTGCTACTTTTTGAGACAAGTAAATTATATATCGAATGATTATTTATAAGTGTACTCTCCGCTATAACAAATAAATAAAACGTCGGGTTTGCTTTACCCGAGTTATTAAGTAACTCTTCTTCTATTTCGGTCAAGATTTTTTTTGCAGAAAAAGGATTATTAACTATATATCTTTTTGAACGTATCTCGTCAAACGAATGTGGCAACCATTTTACAAATTCCCATTCTGCCAATTCATCTTCATGAAAAACAGTAACAATTTTCACATCGTCATAACTATGATGAGTACATGCTTGTAAAACCATGTTTTTTGCAAGTCTTATCGCCATATCTCTTGGGCCTGTAATGCCACATGTTTTGTATGTATTTGCATCATATAACACAGGACAATTATCCACTTTTTTATATTGTTCCGAAAGTGTCTCTGCTTTATTATCCAAAGCATCATCTTGCAAAGATAGTTGTTTTTTAGGAATATTATATTCTATGCAGCCATCAATTTTCCCCGAACCTATCCGTAAGTGCATGAAATCGTTGTCATAGCTTCTGCGTTCCCACAATCTACGTGCAGGCTCTGCTACAATATTCACGCATTCCGCCGTACTTGGGTGAATATTTGTTAAAACTCTAAACTGCTCGTGTAGGTAATCTTTTATTTGCTCTTCTTGCTCGTTTAGGTATTGTTCATATCTAACCATTCGCAATTGCTCGGTTTTTTTATACTCTTTGCATTGACTTTTATAGTTATATATAGCCATAAATACACCAATAAGAGCCATTGGTGCACTAAAATAAAGCATCGTCATAGCTGAACCAAGAAAAAAAACAACCAAAGACATAATAACAACGCTACTGATTGATGGCAAAAGCACACTAACCCAGTTGATTTTCGGCTTTCCACCTATATTAGGTGCGTTTTGAAAATCAATGGTTTGCGGCTTAACTGTTTCAATCATTCGAGGAGATTGCTTAAACAAATGTGGATATTCATCATCCG
The DNA here is from genome assembly GCA_964370155.1 of uncultured Oscillospiraceae bacterium. Taxonomy (GTDB): domain Bacteria; phylum Bacillota; class Clostridia; order Oscillospirales; family Ruminococcaceae; genus JAAYCI01. The sequence continues at coordinate 3,697 of CAYJIC010000012.1, read as the reverse complement.
CATTTTCAGTAGTTTTTATTTGTGGCGATGTAACATTAGCTATATTACTTTTCACACTTGACACACTTATAATGCTTATGGCTTTTTCCGAAAAAACAATTTTACTAAACCCTATATCAAGTGTATCTCCTGTTTTTATGTGAGCTTCATTTGTTAGTGTTCCATTTAAATATGTACCACCGGACTTTGATAAGTTCTTAAAATAATAACCCTTACTTGATTTTGTGATCTCCAGATGTTTTGCAGATACGGTTTTGTCGCCTATTTGTATTTCGCAATCAGACGATCTACCGATAGCAGCCTTGAATCCGGACTCAAACTCGATAACACGTGAAGTGTTCAAATCCCTTTGATAGCACATTATTGCAATCTTACTATTACGATCAATTATGAGCGCATGTCCAAGAATTAATTCGCCTTGAGTTAACACTGAGCTGTCAACGGTTACTGCTGTCGCGGATTTAAACAACCATTTTGTTTTGTGCATATGAATTTTCACATGACCTTTTTTTAAAAAGGATGCATCAAAACAAACCGTATCAGCCACATTGCTTCCTATCGTGACCGATTTTTGTGTGTCAAGTTCAATTTCTTTTATTTTATTGCCACAATAAACTCTTAAAATCATCGTATAATTACACCCACAATCGAACTATAAATTATATGTAATTTTATTAACTATATATTAAAATATTATACAATACCATTCATATTTTCGCAACCAATTTGTAATAATTGGCACCGTTTCATTATAACTATTCTGTTTTCGATAGGTTTCCAAAATTCAACAAAACCATAATACTATTCGACTTATTTGTTACTGAAATTTTCTTGACAATATTGACTATTTATAAGTTTTTGATTCCATATAGTAGCCCTCGTCTTCTTTAGGAAACAGCACATACCTAACCTGTACATGTTCATCAGGATGTACAGTATATGACACAATTTCATCTATCGGATAATCATTTTCATTCATAATATATTCAGCTGTACCTACAAGTTTTTCATCATTAAAAACATTTGCTCCTACTATTTCATTATACATATACGTTTGTCCCGAAATAACCATTTCCTGCTCTGCATATACATTTCTTAAAATATATTCTATCGCATCTATAATCACCTTATCGTTTTCTTTATACGCTTGCACTACTTCAATCCTGTATGGATGTGGCCATTCATATCCTATTCCAGGTAATACGTATCCCTGATATTCTTCGTTCCATGTATAGAAATAGTAACTGCCATCATTTGATGGTCCTATGCTTGAAAACTGATATTCCTCGCCAAATTCAAAATAGGGATTAAAGTTATCTTGTATAGCTTTTTCAACAAGATCGACTTCAGATATACTCCCATTAGGTATACTTATATTATTAGCCAGACCATGACCCATATAAATATCCAGCAAGCATTCATAATCAATTTCTTCTATAGACTCAAAGTTGGGGATATTTCCAGACAGCCACAAACTAGAATTTAACCTATATATATATTCTTCCGCCACTACTACTTCAAGCGAATCAAGTGGCAATGGTGTCCAACTGGATTCTAACTCCTCTTGAGCTGTTCCATAAATTCCTTTTATGTTAAGTATATCTTTTTCTTCTTGTGTCAAATCGCTATATATACTTTCTTTTTCACCACTCAGATCATTATACAAATCATCTGTAAATTCTTGGTCTATCTCTCCGTCATCGGTTTCAAATATAAGTTCTTTGTTTTCAATAGCAGTAAGTGTTTCATCTAAAAAACTGACTGCATTCATTGCATCACCCGACTGCACATATGTATCTGCCAAGTAAATATAGGCGTCAACGCTTCTCGGGTCTATCTCTATGGCCGCCTCGAACGCAATAATAGCCTCTTCGTAGTTTCCCTCACTTAGGTATCTTATACCAAGATTATATTGTTCTTGATATAGTTCCTGTGGGGTTTTTCCACACCCCGCAAGCAATATCACTAAAAAGAGAGCAGCAAAAAGTATAACAGATAACAGCTTTTTCATTATATACTCCTATCACAATTTTATTGTTTGACTTGAAACATACTTCACTTTATACTATCGTCTGATAGCTTTTGTCAAGGAAAAACAAATATTCTCCTGCTTGTAGCGCCCAAAAGTTACACCTTGAAATCTAATGATTGAAATATCGTACAACGATAACGCAGTTATGGAATCTTCTTACCGTGCATTACTTGTTCAAAATGCCAATTATGGCAGCCCCGAACAAGCGTCAATATAAATATCAATACATTAAACCATTGTTCTTTCCTGTCCATTCCTCATCGCTATAGTTGTATGTTGTTAATAGTTGGTATATGGGTTTTTAGACACCTGGTACAACTATGGGATGATAATATTTGTTATATAGTTATATTTACGAAACACATACAAAATAACCAGTGTGCATTTACGGTATTTTCCAGCACACCGGTTTGTATCAAATATTTGGAGATATACCAGCTGCAGCACACCGGTTTTGATGTGATAAAAAACATAGCAAATATGTCTTTATATTTTAGGTCATAAAAACGTGAATATATTTTCTCAGAACTTTGACTTTATATTAAAAACAATCTATAATTTATACTAAAGTACCATAGTGTAAACATCACAAGCAGGTGTTTTAGTAGAGGTGAAACTATGCGCACAGGTGTAAATCAAGAAACTATTGCAAATATTTTTGCAAAATATAATTTTGTTATGACAACAGCACAGCTAAAAACAGAAGGGATCTATTATGCTAATATTGTCAGCCTTCTTGATAATGGTGTGATTGAAAAAGTGAAACGAGGATACTATCATTATCTTCAAAATGATAGTGGAAGTGAAATCCTAATTATAAATAAGCTATTCCCGGATGTAGTCCTATGTATGGAAACTGCACTATTTTATTGCGGATATACAGACAGAAATCCGACTGAATGGAGTTTTGCCATAGACAAAATGGTGTCCAAAGGGAGAACAGAAATCGACTACCCGTTTATAACTGCTTATCGTGTAGAGCCATCACTTCTCATACTTGGCAAAACTGAGGGCATAATAGATGGTGAGCCTGTCCGAATTTATGATATAGATCGGACTATTTGTGATGTTCTTAGAAACATGAACAAGATGGATAAAGAGATATTTAACAAAGCTATACAAAGATATGTTAATGATGAGAAAAAAAACATTCCGAATCTAATGAAATATGCAAAAAAACTACGAGTGCAAAAAAGAGTAAAAGACTTGATAGGAGTGTGGCTATAATGCCGGATATTGCAGCATCAGTATTGGCGAAATTAAGAAATAAAGCAAAGAGCGTGGGCATTAGCTATCAACAATGTTTGCAACTTTTTGTGCAAGAAGAATTTTTGAGGAAACTTTCAAAGTCAGGCTATGACGAAAATCTCATTCTAAAAGGTGGATTGTTTATCTACACGCTAACTAACTTTGAAAGCAGGGCAACAATAGATGTCGATTTCTTACTAAGGTATTTTTCAAGTTCTATACAAGATGTACAGACTTTGATTGAAAAAATCATTTCTGTTGATACCGGGAATGATTATATCACTATGAAAACAAAAGGATTTGAAGAAATTTCTCCTCAAAGAAAGTACAAAGGCATCAGTGTTCAGATTATTGCTCAAATCAAAAATGTTCGAGTGCCATTTAATGTAGATATAGGTGTCGGAGATGTAATTGTAC
>CAYJIC010000011.1:0-32839 GCA_964370155.1 uncultured Oscillospiraceae bacterium | reverse complement strand
GCAGATACTGCTCCACGTTATAAATCGGCACAATAATACTAATAAGTGGCTGCATTTAGATTCCTCCAAGTCGGTAAAATGTTATTTATAAATCGCATCTCTTCTACTGCACTACCACATCACCGTTTTCGTCCACTAATACCCATTCACTGATATGCTTTTTGCTTTTTTCCCACTTGCCTATGCCACGCCTTTTTCTAACAGCGCAATAATCACAGGTTTTTGGACGCTTTGATAGAAACTCCGCTATTTTTTCTTTTGAATGCTCCTCATAAATATCAAGTACATCTTCGGGATAACTTTTGAACTGTGTGCCAAAACTTTGGTTGAACTTTTCCATATAATCAATAATAGCCGTACATGTAGCTATTTTCCCGTTTACAATTTCAAAGCACGCATTATGCTCATGACAGAATAAATAGTCCCATTTCTTCGACTTCCCATAACACTTAGGAAACTCATACGATTCTTTATTGTTATATAACGAACATGACGTGTAGCGCAAATCAACACCATATTGCTCTGCCAGTTCTAAAACCTCTTCATGATCTGGATAGTCTACCGGGTATAAGGTCCATATAATAATCACTTTATTTTCAGCGCAAGTTTTCCAAAACGCCTCATCTTGCCTAGACAGTAATGTCCCATTCACTCGAAAGATTATCCTTGTGTTTGTATCCCGCAGTATATCGCCTGCACTAGTGATAAATTCCACTACTTTCGGATGTAACAGTGCTTCCCCGCCTGTGATGGATACAGTTCCAAAAGATTCACCAAAAGTCTCTTTAAGCCTCGATAAATCCTTGCGAAACTGTTCTATGCAGTAGTCTTCCCTAACTGAAGGAAGTGAAAATGCGCATCCGTGGCAGTGCAAATTACATCGATGTGTGATAAGAAAAGAAAAATGAAATTGACTTTTTTTATATCTTGCAACTGACATCTCCAATAGCTCGCCATCTATTGCCAGCTTATCTTCCCCCATAAAATGAAGTTTCGGGAACAGTGCCCCATGAAATTTAAGATGAACCGCCACCAGTAGGCATATATCTTTTGTTTTTTCATACGAAGCTCTAAACTCAGCAAGGCTTATAATATTATCACCTTCGCCATTTTCTTCTGACACAGGGTCGGTGACCACAAAGCCTTTTACACTCACGTCACATTCCTTTAGAAAGTGTGCAAATGCTTTTGCGTATCTTCCATGACCAAAAACCCAAACTTCTTTATATCTTGGGATAAAACGCTCAAACAAATCGTCAATAATCGGCATTCCCCACTGCATAATTTCCACATTATATGACATATCACCGCTACCCTTTCTGCTTTCTTTTAGTAAATATACCACAAAAACTACACATTAGCAACATTTTATTTGGTACACTTTAACCACAATACTTCCGCATATCATTGTGAATTTTTCTAAATTATGATATAGTGATCATGTAGGTCTAAGCGTAAATAGCACATTAATAAATAAAAAAAACGGTGAGTAGCATGATGAAAAACTGGTCTGAATTCATTAATGACGCAAAAGCAGTGTATAATTGGATGGAAGATGATTTATCCAAAGAATTATTTTGTGCACGTTTAGAGTATGCAGTAGGGCAAAACTACTCAAGCCTGCAAAGGATTGTTGCCTGTGCCGACGATGCAATAAACACGCACATATTATCGACACGAAAATTTGACGAGCTAAAACTCAATGCCGGCGAAGTGGCTGTTCTTTACGGCGCCGGTCGCATTGGCCGACATATGCTAGCTACATTAAGTGAGAAGTTTTCAGATGCAAGCTTTATTTTTTGCGACGGAGCATGGGATAGCATTGAAAAATATAAAAACGTTCCTATAATATCACCTGCTGATTTGGGCAAAAATTATAAACATTGCAAGGTTCTTATTTCTAATCTCTACCATGTCAATGAAATACTTGAAAACATATTACACATGGGTTTTTCACCATCTCAAATATATACAGCGCATCATATAACCCCCATGCTCAGAGAAAATAATCTGCACAAAGACTGTTCTATACTAGTCGATCCTAATCAATATTTCGATGAGGATATTATTTCGTTTGGCGAAAATGAAGTTTTTATTGACGGTGGTACGTACGATGCAGGCACAACCCTTGAGTTTATCCGCAAGTGTCCATCTTACAAAAAAGTGATACTGTTTGAGCCTTTTGCCAAAATGAAGAAGCCCATACAAGACAATACCGCTAATCTACGAGATATCGTTTTTCATGATGTTGGCCTGTGGGACAAAGCTGCGAATGTGTCATTCACAAACACCTCTGAAGCAGGAAATAGGATTGTACAAAGCGATACTGAAAATTCGGTGAAAGCCGACTGTATCGATAATATTTGCAAAGGTGAGCCCATCACTTTTATTAAACTGGATATTGAAACAGCCGAGCTTAATGCATTAATCGGAGCACAAGAAACAATAAAAAAACATAAGCCAAAGCTTGCAATTTGTGTATACCACAAACCTGAGGACATCATTGAAATCCCACTATATATTAAAAGCCTTGTGCCCGAGTACCAGCTTTATATGAGGCATTATTCCAACACAAAATGGGAAACTGTACTATATGCCGTACTATAACTGCTGAAAAGAAGGAATACTTGTGGATAATCCAAAAGTAAGCGTCATGTGTTTAGCCTATAACCACCAGCCATACATAAGGCAGGCCCTTGACGGAATATTTATGCAAAAAACCAATTTTGACTATGAAGTAGTTATACACGATGATGCCTCGACAGACAGTACAGCAGATATAATTCGCACTTATATTCCAAAATACGCACATAAAATCAACGCTATTTTTCAAACGGAAAATAAATACTCCAAAGATACCAATATGCTTATGCTTTTGTATCCATATTGTAAAGGCGAATATATCGCCATATGTGAGGGCGATGATTACTGGACAGACCCACTGAAACTACAAACTCAAGTAGATATTTTAGACAACCACTCTGAATATTCCGGATGCGGACATAATATCGACGTAGTAGACGAAAACAGCAATCCGCACAACGACGCATGGATGAAAAAAAATATTGATGTCCAAGAAGATACCATAAAGCACATAAAACATATTTATATGCAGATGAGACTCGCCCATACTTGCAGTTTAGTGTTTCGTAAAAGTCTTATTGACGATATGACTGCATCTACGTTAAGTGAATACAAAAGCATTGAAATAAACGATGATAATAAACTCTCTGCTCTCATGGCTGCAAACGGTGAATTTTACCACATCAATAAGATCATGGCCTGTTACCGCTATGTTGCAACCCACGGATATAGCTGGAATGCACGTACACAAGGCAAAAATCTTTCATTTGCTTCTCTTAAAGGTTTTTTGCAACTTGATGATTTCTTATCCACACACCATGGTATTTCTTGTCTATATGAACACACATATACCCGCCTAATCCGAAATGCTACTAACTTTTACCTGACCGCTCCAACACAGGAAAACCGGGATATTTTAACCTCCGCATTGAAGATATGGAGTTTTTTATGAAACAAATATATGTCACAAAAGCATTACTACCTACGTTTGAGAACTATTGCGATGCTATAAAGCCTCTTTGGGACAGCCATATCATAACAAACATGGGCGATTACCACAACGAACTCCAGCAAAAGCTCAAAGAATATCTTGGCGCACCGAATATTTCCCTGTTTTGCAACGGTCATTTAGCACTAGAGTTAACCTTACAGGTTCTACAGTTACAAGGTGAAGTTATCACAACACCATATACATTTGTATCCACCACGCATGCTATTATGAGAAACAACCTGACACCTGTATTTTGCGACATCGAGCCCGATACATATACTATTGACCCAGACAAAATAGAATCCCTTATCACCAAAAATACTTGTGCCATTTTACCGGTACATGTCTATGGCAATGTGTGTCACGTAGAAAAAATAAACGCTATTGCTAAAAAGCACAACCTAAAAGTGATTTACGATGCGGCACATGCGTTTGGAGTGAGCTATAATGGTGTGCCTATCGCTCAATTTGGGGATGCTTCTATGTTCAGTTTTCATGCCACAAAGGTATTCAATACCATCGAAGGCGGCGCCGTAAGTTTTTCTGACAATTCACTTACAAAAAAGCTTCACTATCTAAAAAACTTCGGTATAAAATCATCTGAAGAAGTTGAAAGTATCGGTGCCAATGCAAAGATGAACGAGTTTTGCGCCATAATGGGTCTTTGCAATTTAAAACAACTGGATGATGCGTTTAATGGTCGAGAACGTGTATATAAGCGCTATGCACAAAATCTTAAAGATATCAATGGCATTACTTTTAGGCATGCGCGAAAACAACAAACATCAAACTTTGCATATATTCCTATCTTGGTATGTGATGAATACCACTTAACAAGAGACGAGTTATTTGATAAGCTAGCAAAAAACGGATATTTTGCAAGAAAATATTTTTATCCCATAATGACAGAGCTTACATGTTATAAAGAAAAATTTCGCAGTACAGATACGCCTATCGCCTTAGATATATCAAAGCGTATTATAACACTGCCTATTGATCCGAATATGAAAAACAGCGACGTGGATAAAATTTGTGATATCATACGGGAGAATCATAAATGAAAGCGAACATAAAGCATAGAATACTCGATGCAATCGCCAGTATAGAAGAATGCCACAGATGTGTTGCCGAGGCATCTACTCTGCAGCAATTTGTCGAGCTACTCGGTCTATGCCAAGAGTTAGCGGTGTCGGTTGGCACAACGCTGGAGTCCTACGAAACCAAAGTAGATGTCACACCGATTGTATCTATGCTTGAAAAATATTGCGAAGAGATATATCACTTTAGTAGCATTTCTTCACTCCACAGCGAAGATTTTACAAAAAAACTATCAGACTGCAACACCGATATCTCACACATTAAACATGCTGTCACAAACGATATCCCTACCGAGAAACTTGTGGCTGTGTTCTTGCCATACATGGCTTCCATGTGGGACTGCCTTGACAGCATCTGCCGCGAGGCAATGAAAAGCGAAGAATGGGACATCTACGTTATGCCTATTCCGTATTATGGCAGGGATTCCGCCGGCCGCGCTGTAACGACTAGCTTTGAATTCGATAAGTTTTCGTCTGATCTTCCTTTAGTAAACTATGAATCCTGTCCATTGGCCGAGCTTGCCCCAGACTTAATCTTTTATCACAACCCTTATGATGACCACAACCGTGTCACTTGTGTGCATCCTCAGTTTTTTTCACGAAACCTGCTTGAAATAACACCACATATCGTATATGTGCCATATTACTTGTCCGGCGAAAAAACAATGGAACACATGCCCCTTATGCCCGGCGTAAAAAACGCTTGGAAGGTTGTTGTGCAAAAAGAAATCAAGGCGCAGTATCTCATTCACTACACTGATGATAAAATCGTCGCATTGGGAAGCCCGAAACTAGACGCTTTATTCAGCGCAAATACACAAGATATACCAACTGAATGGAAACTGAAAATCGAAAATAAAACAGTAATTTTTTTAAACACACATCTCACCAGCGTCATGCTTGAGCCCGAAAAATATATTGATATGTTAGATTATACGATGGACGAGATGAAAAACAATGAAGACATCGTAATACTTTGGCGTCCTCATCCGCTTATGGAGCAAACGCTGACTTCTTTTGAAAAAGATTCATCTATATTAAAAAAATATCACGAGCGCATTCAACGTTTTAAGCTACTGCCAAACGGTATATATGATGATACTGCAAACTTGAATCTTAGTATTGCTATATCCGATGCTTATCTGGGCTCGCAAAGAAGTTCTGTAATCCGAATGTATCGACAACTCGAAAAACCAATTTGTATCCTACCCGATGTGTTTGAGAATCCTAGGCCCGAAACAAAATGCTTTCGTGCAAATTTGGGCGGTGTAGTGTTAGATGGATATATTTGGCAGTTTGACTCACTCTACAACGCTCTTTTTAAAATGAGCCTGGAAACACATGAAATATCATATGTATTTTCACTTGAAGAATATCCATATGTCGAACAGCATCTATATTATACTTTTGCCTCATACAACGATTGGCTGATATTGCTACCCGGCAAAAGAAAAGATATGGCGCTATTTCATACCAAGACGCACGAAGTGAAATATATCCAGCTGGAAGACAGCGACTTTGAGGAAATCCAGTTCTTTTCAATGAGCGTCAAAGAAAATACTGCAACAATTGTAACTTGTGGCATGAGTGAATATTATTATACCCTGTGCTTAGAAAATTTTACTTGCAAAAAAGAATATATAAACCATCCCGGAAGGCTTCTGTGTGTTTCTGAAGAGCATATATTGATGCATCACGATAGCACAAACCAACTGATATTACACAACACTTTCGATAAAACGTCAAAAAAATGCACAACCTCACATGTCACCCACTGGAAATTACTACCTTACGTCTTTATTGATGGTGATTGTATGTGGGTCGTGTGCCGCGACGAAGGAGTTCTGCTTTACTGGGAAAACATACATGCTTTTAATGAATATTCCACCCACGACATATACCCCGCCTGCAAAAATAACAATGATTTGTTTATACGCATGTGCTATGTGCAAAATAGCCAACTTATATTCAGTATACTCAACTCAGAAGAAATTTTTTGCTACAGCGTAAAGACCAAAACAAAGCAGCATATTTATAAAAAAACCATCGGTGCCCGTGCTCCATATTCACTTGATGCAATAAAAGTAGATGATACATTTTACATCCTGCCTTTTTTAACAGAGGATGCCCGCATCTTGAAAATCCATGAAAGCGACAATACCGTTTCCGAATTTTCTTTTGCGCTAAGAGACATGGCTTTACTACAAGAAATATTTATCAAAAAAGACATTTTAAATACCGAACATAGATTATCACGCTTTTTACCATACGACTTTTTTGTATGGGCAAAAGCCGTCAAACACAAAAAAACCACTGTGCAGCATCCTTTATTAGCAAACAGATCATTAATAGGCTCAAAAATCTGGGACTACTTCAAAGATATTTTATAACATTTTAAAGGAGCACTAATTTGAACAGGTTGACGAGCATATCACATCATGTTTATGACTATCAACATGCACGTATCGTCTTGTGGGGCGCAGGAAAGTATGGCAAAACCATACTTTCTTTGTTACATCGTCTAGGTGTAAATGTCAGCGCAATATGTGATAACAACCAAAATTTATGGGGTACTTTTCTTGAAGGCGTACCTATTTTATCGCCTGATGGCCTGAAAAACATGCTTTTGCAACATGACAATATTATAGTTCAGATATCTATTTTGCTTGAAGACGATAACGAATTGGTACACCAGCTACAACAGCTTGGAGTGAAAAATTACATCCCACTTTCCGATACAAGACTATTATTCGAACTACATAATCGCATTCAGGTCTCCGATAAAAATATACCGACCGATATAACAGAACCATGCGATGATACCATGCTTGATGTCAATTTGCTAGACTTGAAACATATGTTACACCATAAAATCAAGTTCACAAATACTATCGCAGACGCATCAATTCCTAATCCGATATTATGTTGTTTCCCACTTGAATCAGACCCACATGTCGTCCGCTATTTGCTGCATAATGCATATATACATGATTTCGATTCATATCCACAGAGTTTTGACAAGAAAATACTCGATATCTGCAACACAAAAGTGAAACTAATCACAGCAGTACGAGACCCTGTTGCCCAAAATTTATCATTCACATACAACATCTTTCGTCACGGCAGTGACATGGCTGAGCTTTGCTTTCTTCAGCTGTCTGATAGGTATAATTTACAAGAAAATTATACTGAGCAAGATGTATTTAATGCATGGATGAGCCAAACAAAATACATGGATACACCATCGTATAATACTCATACAAAAACTTTTAGAATGCCTCGCATGATACAGCATTTTATACCTGAATTTTGTAGCCAAGTGCTTAATATAATGCAGTCACCTTTTGATAAGCAAAAGGGCTATTCTGTAGCTCGCAGCGAAAATATCGAAGTGTTTGTTTACCAATATGAACGTCATGCTGATATTTTACCCGAGATTGCAGCCTGGCTGGGCATACCCGATAACACCGCAATGTCTATACCTCAAACAATGTATACCGGCAATGCACTAAACTTATCACCGTCAAAAATAAATTTGCCAGAATCATATATAAATAAATGCTATAACGAGCCCTATGTGCAACATTTTTACACAAATGAAGATATTAACTGCTTTAAAGAAAAATGGAAATGATTTACCATATAATATCCCATCATTACACACAATCATATTAATTCATTAAAATGGAGTGTACTATATGAATATACTGGTGCTGACAGATAATGAATACCTATACCTAAACTTTAAAAAAATTATAAACAAGCCATCATATGAAAGATTCAATTTTTCCTTTTTTTATTCTCCTTCAAATGAAATATTTAAAGATAAATATACCGATAGTAATTTCCACCCCTTAAATGTGGCCGAAAACAGTCAAGAGATAATAGCTACGTACGACATGGCCTTGTCTTTACATTGCAAACAAATTTTTCCAAAAAATATTGTAAACTCACTCAAATGCATCAATATTCATCCCGGACTCAATCCACATAATAGGGGCTGGTTCCCTCATGTATTTAGTATGATCGATAACTCCCCAGTAGGCATAACCATCCATGAAATGGATGAACGATTAGACCATGGTCCTATTATTGTGCAGGAAGAATTGCAAGTATTTTCATGGGAGACATCTTTTGATGTATATGTCAGGCTACAAGAGCTTGAATTAAAACTATTACAAAACAATCTTATTTCTATTCTTGACGGAAACTATGATGCATTTAAGCTTGCTATACCGGGCACTATCCATAATAAAAAAGATTTTGATAATCTATGCAAGATCGATTTAAATAAAACCGTAACGTTTAAGCAAGCAATAGATTACTTTAGGGCAATGACATTCAACGGCCATAATAATGCATATTTTTACGATGATACAAATCAAAAAATATATGTAGAAATTCACTTGAATCAGTCTTTATGACTTTAATGGTTACAAAAAACCCACGCTACAGTTATATGGCTGTAGCGTGGGTTTTTTGTGTTTATCATCTTTTCAATATATCAATCTCGAAAATAAATATCCCGTGTATACATTTTATCCCGTACCGGTTCAAGCTGTGCAGTGTACCTGTTGGCCACAACAAGCTGAGAGCGCCGACAAAACTCCTCAAAGTCTGCAAGCACTTCACATCCAAAGAAAGTATCTTCCAAAATTTCAGGCTCGAAAATAAGAATCTCTACACCTTTGGCACGTAGTCGCTTCATGACACCTTGGATACTTGACTGACGAAAATTATCAGAACTCGCCTTCATCACAAGACGGTAAATGCCCACCACACAATGGTTCCCCGATATACCACCTCGGCCACCACCGTCATCCTTGTAGTATCCTACCTTTTCCAAGATGCGCTCAGAAACAAAGTCTTTGCGAGTAGAGTTTGCGTCCACGATCGCACCAATCAAATCACTGGGAACGCTGTCATAGTTCGCACGCAGCTGTTTTGTATCCTTTGGAAGGCAGTATCCACCATACCCAAACGAAGGATTGTTATAGTAGTTGCCTATGCGTGAATCATATCCGACACCCTCAATAATTTGGCGTGTATCCAGCCCATGAAACTCGGCGTAACTGTCCAGCTCGTTAAAAAAAGCCACCCGCAGCGCAAGATATGTGTTTGAAAAAAGCTTCACAGCTTCTGCCTCGGTAAAACTTGCTAAAAGCACCGGAGTCTTCGCCTCACATGAGCCCTGCAGCAATAAATCGGCAAAAGTCCGTGCTTGCTGTGTAAGGTAAGGATTTTCTAGGTCTGTACCCACTATGATACGAGAAGGATACAGATTATCAAAAAGTGCTTTCCCTTCACGTAAGAACTCCGGAGAAAACAAAATATTTTGACAGCCAAGCTTTTTCCTTAATGAAACAGTATATCCAACCGGTACAGTAGACTTAATCACGATGGTAGCATTTGGTTCTATAGACAAAACCTGTGCAGCAACCTGTTCCACAGTGCTGGTATCAAAATAATTTTTGACAGGGTCATAATCAGTAGGCGTTGCAACAACGACAAAACTCGCATCTCTGCAAGCTTGAAACATATCTGTTGTCGCGATAATATCAAGAGGCTTATTTAGTAGAAAATCCTCTATTTCAGCATCAACTATAGGAGAAACACCCTTATTTATCATATCAACTTTATCTGCCAATATATCAACCGCCGTCACGGCATTGTGCTGTGCCAGCAATACCGCGTTTGCAAGTCCAACATAACCCGTTCCTATCACAGTAATTTTCATGTTTCCTCCTACACGCGCTATTTTATATCTCAGTTTTACAGCAATCTAGCCTTTCATAAGTTCAAAGCAAAGCGCCGCCGTATCCTGCATATCTTTAATGCACAGTTGTTCTGCGGTAGTATGCACCTTTTGCATCCCAACACCTAAGTTTATCGCTTCAATGCTATTTTGGTTAAATATATTTGCATCACTGCCGCCACCACTCATTTTAGTCTGGGTCTTCAAACCAATCTTTTCGGCCGCAAGACTTACTTCTTTAATCAACGGATGATCGTCTGAATGATAGTATCCAAGATAACTTGTTGACACCTCTGACTCGAATTTTGCACCAAACTTTTCGCAAGCTTCTTTTATACAATCAAGGATATGCGTTGTATGCTCTTGCAGTTTTTCTGTATTTCTACTACGCACTTCGAGCTCCAGCAAAACCTTCTCAGTGACTATGTTCGTGGGCCCTGCCGCAGTAAACGTTCCGATATTGCATGTTGTTTCAAAATCCACACGAAGAAGTTTCATGTTGGCAACAGCCTGCGCCGCCACCTCTATAGCACTAATTCCAGCCTCCGGCTCGACCCCTGCATGAGCCTTGCGCCCTATCACAGTGGCTGTTATTTTGTTTTGTCCCGGCGCACCCGATATCACATCACATGGACCACCCGAAGAATCCAATACAATGCAGTTTTTCGATTCCATCCTGCTGTAATCAAGGTTTTTAGCGCCATACATCCCACTTTCTTCACGCACTGTGATTACAGCCTCAATCGTTCGATGTGATACACCACAAGCAGCTTTCATCGCCTCCACTATGGCTGCTATTCCTGCTTTATCATCACCACCTAGTATCGTTGTGCCATCGGAACGCACAAACCCATCATCACAAACTGTTGCCTTTACTCCACACCCCGGCACAACGGTATCCATGTGCGCGCTAAACATGATTGGCTCTAAATTCGACTCACCTTTAAGGGTAGCGTACACATTAAACCCAGTCGTTTGGGCCACCTCTTTAATTTCATCGGTGTACACATCACACCCAATTTCCTTAAAGTCCAAAACAAGCTTTTCGCCCATTTCTTTTTCGGTGCCCGTTTCACTGTCTATCGCAACATAAGAAAGAAACCTATCCAGCAAATCTTTATTATTTATATTCATAACTTCACCCTATATCCTAAAATATCATAATTATACATATAACCACAGAACGTTTAAAAGATTTCACTTTAAAACAACCTGTGGCTATATGCGTTATTCTATCATATAAATATTACTTTGTAAATTTCCCAAATGTTTTAATATGGATTTTTCGCAGCTTTTTATGGTATGATATACATTAATTAAAGCCTAGATTTGAATCTCAAAGGAGGCACATATGCAATTTTACACAGAAGTCATAGCAAGGTACGCAGAAACCGACCAAATGGGTGTGGTGCATCATTCTGTCTATCCTGTTTGGTACGAAGTGGCTCGCACAGAATACATAAAAAATTTCGGCTATACCTACTCGCAAATCGAAGAAATGGGTTTGATGCTTCCTTTGCGCGAGCTGAACTGTAAATACATATTGCCTGCTAAATATGAAGATAAAATCAAAATAACTGTAGAGCTGGGCAAGATAGGTGGAGCAAAGATAGATTTTATATACAAATTGTATAACCAAGATGATGTTCTACTGAATGAAGGAGTCACTGTTCACGCGTGGACAGATAAAAATTTCAAGCCTGTCGCGCTGAAAAAACACGCACCAGAGCTATATAAGTCATTGACCGGTCAAAAATAAATCACTTCACTTCATTAATAAACAACAAAAAAGATCTTCTCGGTATAGTTGATTTAACTCTACTATAAGAGGATCTTTTTGTGCTTTTGAAAAACACACCGCATTCAGTTCCAAGAAATTTGTAGTGTTTTTTCGGTTGTTGCTATTGCATAATGTAGCTAAGCCGATGTGCCTGCAAGCATGTTTTGAGCTTTATTATTCATTTTTTGTATATTAGGATAATTTCAACATGTTTTATACTTCATGCGATAGTACCATTATTACATCATTGGCTGTAACTTCAATGTTATCCGCACGACATAACACTCTTTTTGAATTCCCGTGGCGACATTCCTTTTTGTCTTTTAAACACTTTAATGAAATAGCTCAAATCGTTAAAGCCACAGCTAAGCGCCACATCCGTCACGCTCAACTCGTCTGCTTGCAATAATTCTGCCGCACACTCTATACGATAATAGTTAAGATAATCAATAGGCGTTCTGCCGGTGATACGCCTAAAAGATTTACATAAATATTGATAATTAAGCCCTGCCACCTCGGCAAACATCTCCAAGTTTAATGGCTTTGCATAGTCTTTGCGGATCAAACGTAATACATTTTTGATTTTGTTTATTCTCCTATATTCGTTATCCGTAGTTTGGTTTATGCCATTTTGCTGCTTTTTCGATATCAGCTCTCCTATTAATTGCAAAATTATTCCATGCACCACAAATTCATAGCCTACATATTGTTCTTCCATTGCTAAAAACAGTTTATTCACAAGCTCATTTTCATTAAAAACAGGCGCTAAATAATCACCTTGCCCCAGTGCATTTTCATACTCGGTATATCGGGTCATATTAATCTGCGTCATCTTTTCAAAAGAAAAAACTATGCATTGATACGTGCATTCACTGGGCGCCCCGCCATGTATTAAACCACTGGGCACAAAAACAGAATCACCTTGTTTCAATAGCAACTTAGTATTATTTAGCGTAAGTGCAAACTCTCCGCTGAGCACACGTATTATCTCACAATCAACATGCCAGTGAAACGGCATTTGGTATCGTGGGTGAGAAATATCAATATTATATAGCTCGTAAGGAAAATTAAAACTACCTCTTTTTGTGTTTTCATATGCTGCTAAAAAATTCATAACAAACCTCAATATCGTTATACTTTATTACATTATAAAACAAGATACACACTTTAACAACTAGTATAATTATATCAACATATAATCAGTAGGAGGCATTAAACGTTATGGAAGAATTAAAACTTCAAATTTGCGACATATGCTACAAAATGTGGCAGCTGGGCTGGGTGGCGGCAAACGATGGTAACGTCACGGCAAAACTTGACGATGGTACGTTTCTTGCCACACCAACCGGGATGAGCAAGGCATTTATCACGCCTGAAAAGCTGATCCATATAAATAAGAAAGGCGAGATATTAGAGGCCGCAGACGGGCTAAAACCTTCAAGTGAAATAAAAATGCATCTAAAATGCTATGAAAAACGCCAAGATGTAGGAGCCGTAATTCATGCACACCCACCGGGTGCAACCGGATTCGCGGTGGCCCATCGTGCAATGGACATGTACAACATGATAGAGGATGTAGCCGTGATAGGTTCTGTGCCACTCACTCCTTATGGCACGCCCAGCACAGTGGAGGTTCCAAATTCTATTGAACCTTTTTTAGACGAGCACGATGTAATGTTACTAGAAAATCATGGTGCTCTTGCAGTTGGCAGTGATGTTGTCACAGCGTTTTATCGCATGGAAAGCCTTGAACTATGGGCAAAAATAACCATTAATGCAATTATCCTTGGTGGCAGCTATGACATAAGTCGCGAAAATATTGATAAACTCATAAATCTACGTGAATATTATGGTGTAACAGGTAAGCATCCAGGCTATAAAAAATACCCTAAAACAGAAAAAAACGAACCCGACGACAAATAACAACACACAATTGGAGGACATAACAATGAGCACTGGCAGATTAATTGGCGGATATCCTGTTATTGGTATTCGTCCCACTATCGACGGACGAAGAGGCGCGCTTGATGTGCGTGGTAGCTTGGAAGAACAAACAATGAGCATGGCAAAATCCGCCGCCAAACTTTTCACAGATAACCTAAAATACTCAAACGGCGAAAGTGTCAAGGTAGTCATTGCCGACACAACTATTAGCCGTGTGGCAGAATCTGCGGCATGCGCCGAAAAATTTAGACGTGAAGGCGTTGATATCACCCTTACCGTCACACCATGCTGGTGCTATGGCACAGAAACCATGGATATGGAAAAAACCACCATAAAAGGTGTTTGGGGCTTTAACGGCACTGCTCGTCCGGGCGCAGTTTATCTCGCAGCTGTATTGTCTGCACATGCACAAAAGGGTCTGCCCGCATTTGGCATATACGGACACGACGTAAAACAAGCAGATGATACCGATATACCCGATGATGTACGTGAAAAGCTATTGCGATTTGGACGTTCTGCTGTAGCTGTTGCCACTATGCGCGGTAAATCATATTTACAAATAGGCTCTGTTTGCATGGGAATTGCCGGGTCAATAATAGACAGTGACTTTTTGGAAGACTATCTTGGTATGCGCATGGAATCTGTAGATGAAACCGAGGTTATCCGTCGCATGTCCGAAGGTATTTACGACGAAGTCGAATACCAAAAAGCTCTTGCATGGGTAAAAGAGAACTGTAAAGAAGGCGTGAACGTAAACCCTATTGAAGTTCAAAAAAATGCTCAGGATAATGAAAAAGATTGGGAATTCGTCGTAAAAATGGCGTGTATAATAAAAGATCTCATGAACGGCAACAATAACTTGCCCAGTGGATGCGAAGAGGAAATGCTCGGCCACAACGCAATAGCCGCAGGCTTTCAAGGCCAGCGTCAATGGACAGATTTTTATCCCAATGCCGATTTCCCGGAAGCTATTTTAAACACATCTTTTGACTGGAACGGTGCGCGCGAGCCATATATACTTGCAACAGAAAACGACGTTTTAAACGGCGTAAGTATGTTGTTTATGAAACTACTTACAAACAAGGCACAGATTTTTGCCGATGTGCGCACATATTGGAGCCCCGAAGCTGTCAAGGCCGAAACCGGATATGAATTAACAGGTATAGCTAAAGAAAGCGGTGGGTTTATCCATCTTATAAACAGTGGCGCGGCTTGTCTTGACGGTAGTGGCGCAGCTGTGGACAGCGAGGGCAACAACTGCATCAAGCCTTGGTATGATGTAAATGAAAAAGATATGAAAGCTATTACCGATGCCACTGAATGGTCTGCAGCCGATTTCGGATATTTCCGCGGTGGTGGTTATTCTTCAAGATTCTTAACAAATGCGCAAATGCCCGTCACAATGATACGCTTAAACCTAGTAAAAGGAATTGGCCCTGTTGTACAAATTGCCGAAGGCTGGACAATAAAGTTGCCTGAAGATGTATCCGACAAAATATGGAATATAACAAACTACACATGGCCTTGCACATGGTTTGTGCCACGCATCACAGGCGAGGGTGCCTTTGCCAGCGCTTATGATGTTATGAACAACTGGGGCGCTAACCATGGCGCGATAAGTCACGGTCATATAGGCGCAGACGTCATAACGCTTTGCTCCATGCTTCGTATACCTGTTTCCATGCATAACGTGAGCGACGAAGACATTTTCCGTCCTGCTTGTTGGAGTGCTTTTGGTATGGATAAAGAGGGCCAAGACTATCGCGCTTGCAATAACTACGGCGCACTATACACTTAATATAATATAAAAAGGTGTTTTAAAAAGTATGAAAACCAAAGTTTTAGCTTTCGATTTCGGTGCTTCCAGCGGACGTGCCATTTTAGGTGAGTATGACGGCGTTGCTATTACTTATCACGAGGCTCACCGCTTTGAAAACAACACCATAATGCACAAAGATAAACTTTGCTGGGATTTTCACACACTACTCGAAGAAGTACATACGTCTATCAAAAAAGCCGGTAAAATCGACAGTATCGCCTTCGATACATGGGGTGTCGATTATGGCTTGATTGACAAGCATGGTAAAATTATCGGTCTGCCTGTGTGCTATCGTGACACGCGTACAAACGGCATACTTAAAACACTTTCCGGCAAAATCCCACTGGAAGAATTGTACTCCAAAACAGGCACGCAAGTAATGGAACTAAACACACTTATGCAGCTTTTGTCAGATGATTTGCAAGAAGCCGACAAACTGCTGTTTATGCCGGATTTATTTGCATATATGCTTTGTGGCGCTAAAGTTTGCGAGCAAACAATTTTTTCCACTTCACAAATGTGTGATCCAACCACACATAAGCTGTGCAAAGAAGTTTTAGCAATATTTAATATAGATGAATCTCTCTTTGCGCGCAATGTGAAAAGCGGCACGATTATTGGCGAGTACAACAGCGCCAAAATCATTTCTGTTGCCGGGCACGATACACAGTCGGCAGTAGCTGCTATGCCCAGCAACGACAGTAATGTAGCATTTTTATCTTGTGGAACATGGTCTTTGCTTGGCACAGAGCTCGATGAGCCTATCTTGACAGAGGAAAGCTACAAAATGGGTTTTTCTAACGAAGTAGGCGCGAATGACAAGATAAATTATCTAAAAAACATAACCGGTTTATGGCTTATACAGGAATGTCGCCGACACTGGAAAAGCATGGGCGAGGTTTATAGCTATGCTCAACTTGAACAGCTGGCTGCTGAATCCACAGCGCCTGTTGCAATAATCGATGTTGACGACCCACGCTTTGCCACCCCACGCAATATGCCACAAAAAATAGCAGACTACTGTATAGAAAACGAGCTTTATGTACCACAGACAATCGGTGAATACTGCTCTTGCATCTACCATAGTCTTGCGGATAAATACGCTAAAACCCTTGCAGAGTTATCTGCTATCACAGGAAAAAATTTCACTGCACTGCATATACTCGGCGGTGGCTCACAGTCAAAACTACTTTGCAAATTAAGCGCTCAATATTGCAAGCTTCCTGTACATGCAGGACCTGTAGAAGCTACCGCTTTGGGTAATATTTTGATACAACTTATCGCACTTGATAAGGTGAAAGATATTGTCGAAGGCAGAAAATTAATTGCTGACACCATGGCAAAAACTGTATAGCACTGTATTACATAACAAAAAAGAACAAGCTTTTCAGTAAGCTTGTTCTTTTTTTGTTTGTATGTCAAAAGTTATCTGCCACACATTTTTGAGCCGCTATGCATTTTTTATACCCATCTAGGAACTTTTCAAACATTCTTATTTCTTCAATGTCAGGCTGCATTGTATGCATTTTTGCGCCGTTGTAAACCTCTTCGTTTAAATACTCGCTAAGGCTTTTTTTCTGCCCTTGTTTCATATACGCCGCTAAAATCGCTATGCCGTATGCTCCGCCCTCGCCTGCACTTTCCATCACAGAAACTGCCGCGTTTGAAGCTGCGGCCATTGCCGCTATGCCAAATTCTGCCTTAAAGAAGCCACCATGCCCCATTAGCTTGTTCAGCTTCACACCTTCTTTTTCCATCAAGATATCAAATCCGATTTTCAAAGTAGCCAACGTCGAATAAACCTGCGACTTCGACATTGTTTCAAAGCTAAACTCAGCATCAGGCTTTCTAACCAGCATAGGCCTTCCATCGCTAACTCCTGTTATATGCTCACCCGAAAGATAGTTATAGTTTAAAACCCCACTATAATCCACATTTTCACTTGCCGCATCAAACATAATGTCCAGCACCTTGTACGGATTAATATCAACACCTATTTTTTTTGCAAACTGTGAAAAAACCCTAGCCCATGCATCAATATCAGAACTGCAATTATTGCAATGCACCATCGCAACATCAGACCCATCAGGCGTAGTGACCATATCCAGCTCTTTGTAGTAACCAGAAAGCGCTTTTTCTAAAACAATCATGGCAAATATGGATGTTCCTGCCGATACATTACCTGTCAATACTTCTATACTGTTTGTCGCCACCATTCCTGTGCCGGCATCACCCTCAGGCGGACACATCGCAATACCATGACAAAGTTCATGATCAAGCATGGCCGCGCCATCTTTTGAAAGCTCACCCGCGCATTGTCCCGCCACCATCACTTTAGGAAAAACCTCACGCAGCGAATAATCAATCCCTTTTTTCTTTAGTAGCGAATCAAATTTTTGCACCATGTTTTGCTCATAGTCATTTTTTGTGCTATCTATGGGAAACATTCCTGAAGCATCACACACACCTACAACAAACTCGCCTGTCAATTTATAGTGTAAATAAGCGGACAGCGTCATGACTTTCTTAATTTTATATATGTGACTTTCACCGTTTAAAATCGCTTGATAAAGGTGCGCTGCACTCCAGCGCTGTGGAATATTAAACTTAAATAAATCTGATAACTCGGCCGCCGCTTCTTGTGTTGTGGTATTTCTCCATGTTCGAAAAGGAGTTAAAATCTCATCGTTTTCATCCAGTGCAATATATCCATGCATCATTGCTGAAACACCTATTGCCGCAAAGGTTTTAGGCAATGCCGAATATTTTTCAAACATTTTATTTTTCAAATCAGCATAAGCCGATTTCAAGCCCTCATGTACTGCATTCAATGAATACGTCCACACTCCGTCTATCAGCCGGTTTTCCCAAACATGTTTACCTGTCGCCACAGGCTTGTTATTAGTGTCTATTACCACTAGTTTAATTGTAGTCGATCCTAGCTCTATGCCTAAAAAACATCCGCCGGACTCTATTATTTCTTTATAATCCACCATCTTCAATTCCGCCTCTCCATTAACGCAATTTTAACGTATTTACAAAACATTATAACATCATCACTTTTTATACAATGCATCTTTCACATGCCATACGATACAAGTTATATCAACATTTTTCTTTACTTATATTTTATACCTATTTCGTATAATTTTCAAGCCATCGCCAACTTATATCATTTTATCACCACAGCTGCTGCGAACACAATAATATGCCCGTCATCCTGCGTGTGCAGGGTAATAAAAAATCAACTACAGCCCATTAATATACTTTATGGGTTGTCAAAACTTTAGGTAGATTAAATTATACATTTGCATTTTGCTTTATCGAAGATATAATAAAAGGTACTAACTTTTAAGATAAGCGCAAACAAAGCTGTTCAGTCATCAAAGCAATAAAGGAGTAAATATGCCTATTTATGTGAATGTAGCCATAATTATAGTAATTATATTATTTGCAGCAATTATAGCTTTACCCACTTTTTTAAAATTCATGGGTTTCCATCCGGATTATAAAAAAACAAAGTATACTATGCAAGGTAAAAAAGCGTTAATAGTGGCCACAAATCAAAGTACTTTAGGTGACAGCAAAAAACGCACAGGCGTTTTTGCATCAGAACTAACTATTGCATATTATGAATTTTTAGATGCCGGCTTGCAGGTGGATATAGCTAGTATAAAAGGCGGCAAAATACCTTTTGAAAAAACAAGCTTAATATACCCATTAGCTTCACATGCAGATAAACGATACTTAAAAGACGACACAGCAAAACAAAAAACACAAAACTCACTTAAAATCGACGATTTAGACTTCACTAAATATGATATAGTTTATATGCCTGGTGGCTGGGGCGCGGCTTATGACCTAGGCAAAAGCGAGCTTTTGGGACAAAAAATCACAGACGCAAATGCAAGCGGTGTACTTTTAGGCTCGGTGTGCCACGGAGCATTAGGTTTTTTAATGGCCAAAGATACAAACGGCAAACCACTGGTTGAAGGCAGAAACATAACAGCGGTTACCGACAAACAAATAAAAGAGCTCAGCATAACAAAAACACCACAGCACCCGGAAACAGAACTACGAAAACTGGGTGCAAACTATAAAAACAAAAGTGGCCTTAGCGATCTTTTCAAGACTTTAGTGGTAATAGATGGCAATATTGTCACAGGACAAAATCAAAATTCATCGGGTGAAACAGCACAAGAGCTATTGAAATTATTAGCAGAAAAACAGTGATATTACAGCTTCGTCACAAAGTGCAATTTCATTTAAGTGTGTCACTTCTCAATGTAATATAAAGCCAGCCCCGCCATGCAGTTAATCAGCCGTGGCAATTAGCACCTGCAATAGCTGTCCAGCATGTAGTATTTTGATTTCAAACGTCAAAATGTCCTTTTGGCCGCTCTACCATTTCGTCAGTCATGGTTTTTGAAACTGTAACAAGCTTTGAAAGCCTGCAATCCAGCGCTATATATAAGTACCTAATTTTCTATATTCGCACTTGTTTTATTAACGTCGCATAGTTTATTACAAATTGCCTGTACTTTGTGTTTTGTGCTATACTGTTCATAAAAGACGATTCACTTTATGTCCTAATCCGATAGTTTAGCGCATGCTAATCCGCGAAATTTAGAAGAAGGGTTTGAAAAAGACTAATAATTATGAATGTTTTGATGGTTTGCGGAATATATACAGACGGGCATATCAACACATCAAGCCAATTTGTGCATCATCAGGCTTTGGCTTTAAAAAAACAAGGTATAAATGTCACCGTACTCTCTCTTGACACACGCTCGATAAGGCGTAAGCGAAAATTCGGAATAACTAAATATATAATCGACGATATTCCTGTCTATGTGGGATCTTTTCCATGTGGGCCACTTGGCGCAGTGTTAAAATATGTAAGCAAAACATTGGCCACCAAGGCGTTTAAACATATTATAAAAGAACAAGGACTTTTCGATATTATTCACGGACATTTTTACTATAATTCATATGCAATTATTGATATGGCAAAAAAGTACAACATACCTCTTGTTACAACCGAGCATTCTAGCGCTGTTTTAAGTATAAACAACAATGAAAAAATAAAAAATGACGCTACGTATGTTTACGAACACAGTGATAAAGTCATATGCGTGAGCGAAGGATTATATAGCTCTATAAAAAGTTTTTACAGTGGCGAAATAACCGTAGTAAACAATATAGTACCCGGCAATTTCAAATATGAAAACATCGAAAAATACAAGCCCTTTACTTTTGTCAGCACCGGCAACTTAGTAAAACTCAAAAGATATGATTTAACCCTTAAGGCTTTTGCAAAGTTTACAAGTGACACGCAAAATGCTAGATTGATTATCATTGGTGGCGGAGACCTAAAAAAAGAGCTGAAAGCGCTGGCAAAACAGCTTAAAATTGACGACAAGGTTGATTTCAAAGGAATAATAAGTAACAGCTTGCTTTCACCCATTTACAACAAATCACATTCTTTTATCCTTCCTAGCGACTATGAGACCTTCGGCGTAGCATATATAGAGGCCATTGCCGCAGGGCTTCCTGCGATAAGTGGTAAACATGCAAAACAAAATAAAATCATCAATACCGAAAACGGAATTGCAATAAGCGAAAGCACTTTCGAAAATGTATATAGCGCTATGAAATATATTTATGATAATTACGAAATGTACAACAAGACAAAGATGTCACAAGATATAATAGAAAAATACAGCGAAGAAAAAATAGTACATGAAATCATTGATATTTATACTAGTGCAGGATTATTAGAAGCTAAGATGGCAATATAAATACTTGCATATATTCAAGAAAATATCAAAGCAAAAAATGTTAGGAGTTTACTTCATATGGCAGCCCGCAATAAAAAAGATATCGCTTTTTTATGTCAATATTTTTATCCAGCCTACATATCTTCAGCCACCTTGCCGTATGATACCGCCAAAAAATTGGCACAAAACGGTAAAAGCGTTGGGGTTTTAACCGGCTATCCTAACGAGTATCTGCACGAGGAAAAAGTGCCTGAAAAAGAAATGCATGAACATATAAGCATCAAAAGGATTAAGTATCTAAAGTTAAACCGCAAATCTAAAATCAGCCGAATTATCAGTTTTTTATCTTTCACCATGGCCGCTATATTTAATATCGCTTTTTTAAGAGAGTATAAAAATGTAATAGTGTATTCAAACCCACCCATATTGCCTATCGTCGCCGTACTTGCGAAGAAGTTGTTTAAGTGCAAGATTATTTTTGTGTGCTATGATATTTATCCTGAAATAGCACTTAACACAAATAATCTGAAAGAAAATTCGCTTATTCATAAATTTATGAATTTTGTGAATAATAGTTTGTTTAAAAATGTAGACAAAGTGGTAGCATTGTCGGAGGACATGTCGCAAAGCTTGTTGATGCACCGGCAAAATATCAGCACCGAACAAATCGAAATCATCCCTAATTGGTATGAAGACGTTGATATTACTAACATCGACAATCCAAAAGATGATTTTTTGAAACTAAAAAACAAATATCGTTTTATTGTTTCCTATCTTGGAAATATGGGCACCGCACAAGATATAAATACCATTCTTTTAGCAATTCAAAACTGCAACTGTAAAGATACTTGTTTTATTTTTGCAGGCCATGGAAACAAAGTTGACGAAGTAAGAGCTTTTATACAAAACCATCCCGACAAAAATGTATTTCTTTTTGATTTTTTACATGGCGATGACTACAAAACCGTTTTAAATATTTCAGATGTTTTCATAACATCACTGGCCGAAAAATTAAGCGGGCTATGCGTGCCCAGTAAGACATACGCTTACATGATGGCCGCAAAGCCCGTGATAGCAATAATGGACGAAAGCTGTGAACTAAGTATATTACTGCAAAAAAACAATGCCGGAATATGTGTTGAAAACGGCAACCATAAAGGCCTTCTGTCTTATATCAGCAACTTGAAAAATGATACCGAAAAGCTTAAAACCGCATCAGCTAATTCAAGAGAAATTTATTTGCAAAACTATACCACAGACATTTGTACCTCAACCTATGTGGATTTAATTAACCGGATGTAAGTTCTTTATACAGTGCAACTAATTTTGATTCTTCATTCGCCCAGTTATATTCTTGCTCTACTGCCCTACGGGCGTTTCTGCCCATTTCGGACGCCTTATCTTTATTATCCAGTAAATACTTCACGGCGTTTGTAATTTCATCAATATTATCAGGGCAAACGCAAATACCACAATTATATTTATCAACAATTTCTTTCCACAAAATAAAATCAGTACATATTATCGGCAAACCTGCCATCATATATTCAAAAATTTTAGTATTACCGAGCGTCCCGGTTTTTCCCCCGACATTTAAGTGATATTTCAAAATAGCCATGCCGGCAAAACTTTGCCAAAGCAAGCTTTTTACTTCGGTGTGCTTAATAAGCCCGATATAGTCTAACCGTTTTCTCACGTCTGCCGCTTTCATTGCGGCAATATATTCCTTCGGACCCTTACCGCACACTTTGTACACTGCATCGACATTCGAAATAGCCTTTAGTATTTCAACATGGCTCCACAGTGGCTCAACACCTCCGGCAAACACAAGTTGATTGTCGGTTTTTTTGTGCTCGTTTATATTATCTGTACTGACAACAGGATAGTTTGTTATCATAATAGATTTACTGTTTAGCTCTTCCGAATTTTTTTTCATATGCGGTGTCACATAAATTAATGCATCCAATCTCGCAACAACATGTTTTTGCAAAATATCAAAGCCAACCGATATCGCTGACGCCACATGTTTATTTAGGTATGGCTTTTCTTTAATATTGTTCACAAAATCTTCGTGGCTGTCGAAAACAACTTTTTTACCTTTTTTCTTCAGCTTTAAAGCATACGGCAAAAGCTCAGGATCGTGCAAGTGATACACCTCACAATCCAGTTCCAGAGCTTTTTTGTAGACTTTTTTTGTCATTTGCGTCATACGGTTTAGGCGGCCGCCGGTGTGATCACCCACACCTACAATATTAACCCCGTTTTCAACACGGCTATCACCCTGCGCCACCAAATAAACATCGTATCCCGCCTTTGCGAGACCGGTGCACTGTTTGTGAAAAATTCTGACATCTGTGCTCTTGTGTGCAGATGTCACATGGCAAATTTTATGCATAGAGATACTCCCTTAGAATATCACATATTTTAACAGCAGAATTTCCCTCACCAAACGGCTGATAATCATCATCGAATTTTACGGTTTTTTCAAGCTTTGAGATGATATCGTCTTTATTAGGTTTTGCTAGAACATTCACGCCATTTTCCATGGTTTCAGGCCAAATAATGTAGTCAAAAACCGTCACACACTGTTTTTTTGCAAAGAAAGCTTCACGCTGCACACCACCCGAATCTGTGACAATCTTATACGCATTATTCACCATCGCAATGGACGTCAAATAACCTACCGGCTTTGTAAGAATGATATTTTCAAACTTATGCTCTTTGCATATATTTTTTACCGTGTTTTGATTTCTCGGATGCACAGGGTAGACCGTTTTAAACTGAAGCGAGTTCATCGCAACTAAGATATTATACAGTTTTTTGTCGTCATCGGTGTTTTCCTGCCTATGACAGGTTAAGTAATAATATTTCTGGGGTATTTCCAGCTTTTCATCGCTAAAACCCAAAATATTCCCCATCACATCTTCGTCTTTTTTGCCACTGTAGTATAAAAAAGCATCATACATCGGGTCGCCCACAAGGTACGCATTATTTCCTTTATCCTCTTGCTTCAATGAATCCATAGCTGAAGAAACACACGCAAAATTAAGGCTTGCAATACTGTCGGTTAAAATTCGATTTACTTCTTCAGGGCTACTTAAAGTGCCAAGACGGTTTCCCGCTTCCACGTGCGCTACAGGTATGTTTAACTTCACGGCAGCAAGAGCCCCCGCCACAGTAGAATTTGTGTCGCCGAACAATAAAAGTAAATCGGGTTTTTCAAGCAGTAAAACCTTTTCAATTTCAATCAGCATTTCACCCGTCATTTTGCCGTGTGTGCCGCCCGAAATACCCAAGTTATAGTCAGGCTTTGGGATGGAAAGCTCATCGAAAAACACCTCCGACATGTTATAGTCATAGTGCTGGCCGGTGTGTATTATTACTTCACTAAAATGTTTCCGTATTTCGCGCGAGACTACCGCAAGTTTTATAAACTGTGGGCGCGCGCCAACCACTGTACATATTTTTTTCATGACATATCCTTTACTTTTTTTGATATTGCGATATGGTTAAATATAGGTATTATTGCAAGATAGAACATAAACCCTATAAGCTGCGGCGCCGGTGAATATACATCGGCAAAAATCCCAGTAACAGTTACACCGACAATGATTAACAGCGCATAAAGATATTCTTTATCTTTCTTATTTTTTATGGCTAAAATAAACGCACTTAGCAAAAGATATATCTTTAAAACGACAAAACAGACAGCTGTAAGTATACCGCCGATAAACGAAAGCTCGAAAAATGTATTGTGTGCGCTCGGCAATTGTGAATTCATGTTTTCTGAAAAAGGTCGCTCACTTTCGGATAGTGCCAAAAACCCGACAGCATCTTTATAAGCGTCCCATATTTCGATTCTGTCCGAGGAATAATCATTAATAATAGTGGCCATGTCAATATCGTCACCCGGATCATCAGGATCGCTCGGACCTAAAAATGCTTCATAAAATTCTTCAGGCAAAAAGCTGCTGTTTAAGCGATAGATAAACACCGAAATTCTACTTCTCCATGTTAAATTAGCTTCCGGTTCTAGTAATTCAAATGTATCGGCCTCTAATTGTGGTAAGTTCAGTTTTGATAATCCATTAACATTATCAAATAACACAGCAGTGCTAACAAGTAAAATACTCAAAGCCAAAATAGTGCTTATAACCAACTTTAACACCACCAAAAAAAGTGCTTTAAGATTTTCTTTTTTATGGCAAACAATTTGGTGTATAAGCCACAAAATGCCCACAGCCGCACATGAAATCCAAGTAGTGCGTGAAAGAGACATGAACGCAAACATTGCCGCAAAACCAATTAATATATAATTATGCAGTTTGTTTTTTTTGTTTGATGACATGGTTGGCATCAGCAGTGCAAAAACAACTATTACAAATTGACCCATATAATTAGGATTTGTTAAGACGCCCACATATGGACGCCCAATAAACGGCCGAAAAATCAAGCTTAGAATAATAAAGGCAGTAAACGCTATGCTTACAGCTTTTGTAATAAGTTCAAAAAGCTCACCTTGCTTTTCTTTCGGAAAAGCAAAATACAGCACAGGAAAAAAGAATAGTGTCAAAACAGGAACAGGCATAAAAGAAGTTGAAGCAAAAATAGTATTTACTAAAAATGTTCCAAACATGACAACCCAAAAAACAATTGCTGTTTTAGGCACTTTTTTCTTGAACGACGTTTTATCTACAAATATAAAAACAAGCCCAAGTATAGACATTGCACTCACAATATACAGATAACGAAATTCTATATAGTGCAGCCTTGTACCAACAAATATATCCATGAGGCTCAACAATATAAATAAACCAATGGTTAGCATGTTCAACTGCCTTTGGCTTATATTCTTTTTAATGTTTTCTGTTTTTGTGATAAACGAGTTAAAAATATACACTTAGCTCCCTATCTATAAGCACTATTTTTCGATATTTCTATTATATACCGATATTATTTCACACGCAAATGGCTATCACTTTGGCATCAATGAGTACTATTTCTAATCACAGTTAGAAGAAGCGGTTTTCATAGCTTATAGGTCCTTACTTTTCATTTTATAAATATAGTTATTTCTATTTAGACGATTAGATAAATGGTACTACATAACGCACTTGAAATCAAGTGTGCACTGGGTTACATTAGTGTAAAAACACTATACTGTTAGACCTTTATCGCGGTTGCTCCCTTGATGTGCCATCGAGTATTCACCGAATACATAAACCGCCATATTATCTATAGGCAACTAAATAACAACAAATCAATTGCAAGGTTGTAATTGATTGAAAATACTTGTATAATAAATTATGTAAAAATACTACAAAACACCGCCAAAAACGAACATCATCCATACGTGAAAACAAAAATTTTAGAGGACTGAGTATTATGGTGAAAAATTCAACGCAAAAAACAATACTTAGCACTATGCTTTTTGCCGGGCTGATAATTTTTGCCGTATTTCTCGATAATTTATACATTCTATTTCCTGTGAGTACCTCGTTTTTCAACACAGTGGGGGCCACTGTTTCACTTTGCATTTATATAGCTCTTTATTCATATTGGACAAGTAGTGTTTATAAAAGGATAATGCAAAGCCATGTACGCAATTATTTAATGCTTATTGGTGCAACTATAATTTTCTGGATAACACTTCGCATAATAAAATGGTCGGCATTCGAGTTTGTGGTTTTTGAAGATAGGATTTTATGGTATATGTATTATATACCCATGATAATGCTTAGTGTTTTTTTCTTTTTCACATCGCTTTACGTCGGCGAAAACGAAGAATATCAGCCAAGCAAAAGGTGGAATCTGTTTTATATCCCTGCAATATTACTTATTATTGCTGTTATCACAAACGACATACATTTGCTTGCTTTTGACATCGACACCACAGTACATGCATACGGCCTAGACTACAGCCACGGTGTCATTTATTATCTTGTGCTTTTCTTTATACTTAGTATGGTTCTAATGTCATCTTTCACCATTTTGCAAAAATTCAGCCTTTCAAAAAAAACCAGAAAAAAAGCTTTAATTCCGGCCTTAGTAATAGCAGTAGCTATAACATACACTATTATTTATATAATAACTCCTACTTACGGTTTAGGGTACATCCTTGATCTAACTGTCTTTGGTTGTACCATGGCGATTGCGTTGTTAGAATCATTTATAAGAGCGGGACTCATTCATTCAAACATGGGCCACAGCGAATGTTTCGCAATGGCAAACATAAGAGCGCAAATTTTAAACAACGACGGCACAGCTGTTTATATCTCTGAAAACACCCTGCCGCTTACAAAAGCTGATTTTGAAACACTCAAAAATGAAAAATTGGTTTCGCTGACCTCAGGTACACTTTCGCACATAGCACCCATAAAAGGCGGGTACGTCACATGGAACAGCGATGTTTCGCAAATTAGAGGCATGATAAAGACCCTTAAAATGCTAAATGATGAGCTTTATGCAGAAGTAGATCTTTTAAGCCTTGAAAATGACCAAAAAGTCGAGAAAGCACGCCTCGAAAAACTAAACAATTTACATAGCATCATATTAAAAGAAATCTTACCTTTGAGTGAAAAGATAAAATCAGAAATACAGCATAGCCGAAAAACAGATGCGAATGAGCTTAAACACCTATTGTTTGAAACAAGTATTACATCAACCTACATAAAGAGAAAAGTGAACCTCATTTTAACAGAGCAAACAGATGGCTGCATTTATGCCGAAGATATGCGATATTGCTTTTTAGAATCTTTCCAGCTTCTTCGGCTATATGATAAAACATGTGCGATAAACATAGTAAACAATTGTAGTATAAGCCTTGATGCGGCAATGGCAAGCTTTGATTTATATCAAAACATTATAGAAAGCACAAAGTATAATTTTGATGCTGTTTATGTGACATACAATTTTGATGAAAACAACATGACGTTTGCTGTGCAAATTTCAGGAGACATAAAATTATCTTCCGATGATTTAATGAGTGGTAAAACAAGCTACCAAAAAGGCACCTTACAACTTTTAGACGAAACAGACAGCTACTATATTTCGCTTGTTATGCCAAAATAACTCATATAGTGCTGAATATTATTCAATACATAGCGAAAGGAGAGAGCAACTTGGCATTTCTATCTCTAGGCGATACAGCCAAAGGATATATACTCGCTCTTTGTATACTTAGTATTGTATTCTTGCTTGTAACCATTATTACTCATATAATAGATAAAGCCAAATACTCCCGCGTGTCTGTGTTGTTTTTTCTGCTAGTTATAATCATTTTAGATTTTTCTATTCTTTTACAGCTAAACAAAATCGAAAGAGCAAAATATGATATTGCGCTTACGCCGACATATGCTTTTTTTGGTAATATACCTTATTTTATACATATAGCATTAAGTGTAGCTGTCATGATTTTTGCTGTGTTTGCAATATTCAACTTATATAAAAACAACAAGAATAAAATCAATGAATTCTCTGTAAAAGAAGCCCTTGAAAACTTGCCCACGGGCATTGCGTTTATGACAGATGATATAGAACTATTGTTATCAAACCATATAATGCATAGGCTTTGTAAAGAGCTTACGGGCGAAGCATTACAAAGTGGCTCAGCTTTTTGGACGACTTTATCGGCCCTGCAAAATGATGCAGCTTGTGTTATTAAGGGTAACGAGCCTGCATTTGTTTTAAAAGATGGCATCGTTTGGCAGTTTTCAAAAAGCTTGTGCAAATATAACAACACTGATTATTACGAGATTAAGGCAACAGACATTACCGAGCTTTACAACTTAAGCGAAAGCACACGCAACGCAAATGACAAACTACTCCAGCAACAACATCGGCTGAAAGAACTTACCGAAGTCATTGGAGAGAACACTGAAAAGCAAGTTGCCGTCAATATGAAAATCAACTTTCACGACAATTTCGGCAACCTTTTGACCCTGACAAAAAAGACACTAAGAGGAAGCGAAAATATAAGCGAAACAAGAGCACTTGTTGATTATTGGGAAGATTTAAACGATGTAATCAAAGAACTGTCAAGCAATGATAAGCAAAAAATAACTTTAGAGCAAATCATGCTTTTTGCAGACAAACTGGGCTGTGAAATAGTTTTAAACGGTGACTTACCAAAAGAAGAGTATAATAACACCACCGTGCTTTTGTGTATTAATGAAATGCTTAAAAATGCGTATCGCCACGCAGGTGCACAAAAACTTACAGTAAATATATCAGGGACAAATAACGCAACTACGCTCACTATACAAAACGAAACAACACATCAGTTGCCTGAAATAAAGGAAGGCGGTGGCTTGATGGGGCTAAGGCAACGAATAGAACAAACAGGCGGCACAATGAGTATGTCTTGCAAAAATGGAGTCAGCATGTCGGTAAAGCTATTAAAAGAGGTATCGCAACATGTATAATGTAATAATTGTAGATGATCAAAGTAGCTCTCATGCGCTTATGCAATATGCTATTTTAAGAAGTGAAGGTAAGTATAACATAACAAAAGCATTTTTTGATGCCAGCAAGGTGATTGATGAGCTGAGATATGAGCCGGTTGACTTAATACTTATGGATATACATACACAGGGCAAAGAAAACGGCATTAAAGTTGCCGGCAAAATCAAAAAACTTTACCCTAAAATCAAGATAATTATCTTGACTTTTGTTTTACAAAAAAAGTATGTGGAAGAGGCAAAAGAGGCCGGATGTGAGGGTTTTTGGTATAAAGACCACGCCGACATGGATTTGCTGCTTGTTATGGACAGTGTAATGGACGGCAACATTTACTATCCCGAAGAGCCACCTGTTATTAAAATAGGCGTGGCTAAAATTTCCGATTTCACACCAAAAGAGCTCTTGGTATTACAAGCAAAAGTAAACGGGCACTCAAATGAAACCGTGTGTGAACTGCTAGACATAAAAAGCAGAACACTGGACACTCACCTCAGCAACATAAAAAACAAAACCGGTTATAACAACTTGCTTAAGCTTGTAGCCGATGTGGCGTCAAAAAAATTCATTATATCAGGCGAAGATGACGATTTTTAAAAAACCAGCTGACCGGTTATTATGCAAATCATATGTTTAAATATTTCATCCCTTATAAATATAAGGGATGTTTTTTTTGACAAAAAATTTAAATCAGCGGAAATACACGATGTTTTATAATTTTCACTTTGCTATACTTTTTAAAAGTATTGAAGTAAGGGGGATTTATGAAAGGGACAATACTTTCGATATTAAGTATTATTAGCGGCATATTTGTGTGTTTGTTTGCAGTAGCTATGGTGTATGTAAACATCATAGAAGACGGAGTTTTTGCACGTGATACGCTTATTGGGTTCGGTTTGCTTCTTTTAGGCATAATCCCCATTTATTTCGGATTTATGAGGCTTACGTTTAAAGCAAGGGCTAATAAAATTATTTCACTTTTAGAGCAGTATCAAAGCCCTTATGGCGTGGAAATCGACGTGCTCTCAATCAATCTTGGTATCACAAACGAAAAAACAACAAAACTTATTCAGGAATTGATTTTCTACGGTTATGTGAGGCGAATATTTATTGACTACATAAAGAAAAAGGTAGTATATCTAGACTCTGCAAATGTACAGGGCGAAGAAAACATTAACTTCATCCATATAAGGTGCAATAATTGCGGTGGGACAAGCTCGGTCTTAAAAGGTTCGGCTTATCAATGTGAGTACTGTGGCGCAAGCTCAGTAGCGCAAGGTGTAGCAGACAACGTTGTGCTTATAACCAGCGATAACTACAGCGCCGCCGAAACGCAAAGCCTAAAAGAAAACTTGCGCCTGGGATGCTTGCTACCACTTTCGATACCACTAGTGTTTTTGTTTTTAGTATCATTATTTTACTTTTTCACTTCCGATGCTGCGCTTTTTAATAGGCTGGGTAGTTTTATAGTGGTAGGCTTGCCGCTTGGGATTTTCACCCTTGTCTTTGGCATCAAAGTATATAATTCGCTAATGGAAAAATACACAAGACCACTCGTGGCAAAATACTTATCCATGATTATAGGCACAAGAAAACCCGAGGGTGTTTTTGTAAAAGATTTAGCCGCTCAGCTTAGCGAAGACCCGAAAAAGTCCGAGAAAAACATTAAGTTTTTAATCAAGAGAAAACATCTTGCCGGAGTAACTATAAAAGAAACGCCGCCAAGAGTGTTTTTTTTGGACGATGGCACAGACTATAACCGTTTTAGCCCTGTACAGTGTAAAATTTGTGGCGGTGAATTTGCTGCAATATATGGAAAGGCAAATAAATGCCCATATTGTGGCAACGGTGTCAATATATAAACTTGCATTCGCGATAACTTGAAAAGAGACTTATTATAAAAAAGCCAGTTGCACTTGTTTGTGTTAATAAGCAGTTTAACGTTGAATAAAAATGGCTGATGTGAAAAGAGGTGGTGAAATGAAAACAATAGCTGTTTATATTCAAAACAAGCTACTATCATCAGGAATAGCCCATGCTATCACTGCAAGAAATAAAGAAAATAAAATCGAAATCATCCCGAATATTGAAAGCTGCTTGTCTGTTTGTAGAAGCAATAACGTAGACGTTCTGCTTGCAGAGCTGAGGGATTATTACCCACTTGCTTTAGATGATTGGCTAACAAGAGTCGAGAAAATAAAAGATGCTGTCCCCACGTGTAAAATTGTTCTGATAGTAGATGAAGAGAACTTTCCAGAATCGGCAAAGATTGCAAATTCAGCGTTCAAAAATGATGAAATAGATATGTTTTTGTATAGTTCTTCCGGGCTCAATTTCCTTGTGGACGTAATTACAAATATATAAACATTGGAGGATATTATGACTAACTGTAACAATTGTGGATCTGAACTTTTACTAGATGCAAAATTTTGCAACAACTGTGGCGCAAAAACTGTAGAAATTCCTGCGCCAATAGTAAACCAGGAACAAGAGTCGTATGGACACCCAATACCACAGCCTATACCACCGGAACCACGGATAGCACCGGAGTCACAACCAGTGCCTCCAGCACCACCAGTACCACCTGCACCACAACCGATACCACCTGCACCACAACCGATACCACCTGCACC
>CAYJIC010000010.1:0-33594 GCA_964370155.1 uncultured Oscillospiraceae bacterium | reverse complement strand
ACTGTGTGGGGGCAGATAGGCCCTGTGTGGATGCAATGAATATACTACTGAAAATGTCGTTCATGGGCACAAATTATCATGGGTTTCAGGTGCAGAAAAATGCCCTAAGCGTGAGTGAAGCGTTTCAAGACGCCATGGAAAAAGTGTTTAGCAGCAGGGGAAGCATCAAAGGCTGTAGCCGCACGGACTCAGGAGTACATGCAGAGGAATACTGCCTTAGTTTCCACATGGATACTGAAATTTCTGTAAATAAAATTCCTTTGGCGCTAAATCATTATCTGCCACATGATATTCGCGTAAAATCGGCCGCAGTAGTGCCGGATGATTTTCACGCAAGATACTCGGCACTTGGCAAAGAATACAGATATGTTATTCACAATTCGTTTGTGAGCGACGCTTTTTATAGCCATCTTTGCCACCGTGTAGGCGGAAAACTGAATGTAAACGCCATGCAAAATGCAGCAGAGCATCTCACGGGAAAGCACGATTTTGCGTCGTTTATGTCGGCAGGAAGCAACATTGAAGACACTGTGCGCACCATAAGCCACCTATCATTTAGGCAAAGAGGCGAGTTTTTAGACATGCACATTGCCGCCGATGGTTTTTTATACAACATGGTACGTATCATTGCAGGAACATTACTTGAAGTGGGCTTCGGACGTAAAACCGAAACGTGGGTAAAAGAAGTACTACTGGCAAAAAATCGTGATGAAGCAGGCCCAACTTTGCCGGCGCAAGGCCTTTTTTTACACAAAGTGTTTTACGCAGAAGATATATAAAATATAGTTTCATTAAAAAACAGAAAGGTTTGTGACATGGAAGAAAAGAAAAAAAGAAAAATTAAACACACAAACCTTGTGGTACCGGGGCAAAAGATTGAAGGGAAAAAGCTGAAAGTCAAGCAAACGCATAAAGGCGTGGCCTTGACAAGTGCACGCCCGGGTCAAAAGCTGAATAAAGATGATGTGCAGGAAAAAAAGGCGGAGGTTGCCTTGCCCAGTGGGGTTATTCCACCAAAGCCAAAAGAAGCTCGTCGCAAAAAAGGACGCAAAAAGACGACGGTTTTTCCGGGCAGTAACCCCGAAGTTGAAAACATTAAAAAGCCATCACCTAAAAAGCCGAAACTATCGCCTGCACGCAAACGTCGCAGAAGGCGATATATCATGATGTCCATAATTGCGGCGTTGATAGGATTGGTAGTACTGTTTTTCACCAGTGGCGCATATCTTTCTGTTGCCACGGCGATATCCGGCGGCATGACAAGCCTTAGTATAGCGTTGCAACCGGGTGAAGGCTTTCCTATGGATTTTGCGATGATAGAGTATAAAAAATCCGAGCAGATGTCGGATGACGGGTTTGTGGCGCTTGGCTCACAAGAGATGGTGATGGTATCTTCCACAGGCCGCATTTTGCGTAATATACCACACAGCTACATCCAGCCGGGAATTTCCAGCGGAGACAACAGGGTGGTTTTGTATAACAGAGGCAGTAAGGAATATACAATAGAGGGATATGACGACACTATCACCACACAAGTGACCGAGCACGACATCCAGTTTTGCGAGATGAGCCCGGGTGGATCGATTGCAGTTGTCACAGCGTCAAGGCATCGCACGTTTTTAGATGTCTATAACCCGCCTTACGATACAAGCGAGCCGGATTTCAGCTGGCCTATTGTCGACGAAAATCCGATAGCGGCAACATTTGGCCCTGATAACCGCAGCCTCACGGTTGCCACAGTCTCGGCGCAAGGTGGCGAGCTCGGCACCACCCTTTATTTTCTTCACACTAACAGTGAAGAAGTTGGGGCCACAGTACGTGCAAATGGGTCGGTGCTATTACAGATAGAGCATATTGGCCGTGGGCAGATTTTAGCAGTGTATGATACATTTTCGGCGGTATATGACCAAGATGGAGCAGAGCTTTATCGGTATGACTACAGCGGC
The DNA here is from genome assembly GCA_964370155.1 of uncultured Oscillospiraceae bacterium. GTDB lineage: Bacteria > Bacillota > Clostridia > Oscillospirales > Ruminococcaceae > JAAYCI01. The sequence continues at coordinate 31,648 of CAYJIC010000010.1, read as the reverse complement.
AGACGTCTTTTGACAGCAGACATAAGCGATGCAGGTTTAGCGCTGGTGTTTGGAACATCTACCGGCGAGATAGTACACACTGTGTGGGTAAGCAGTCTTATGGAAGAAGTATATGAAAATGTAGCACATGCGGCTGGCACAGCGAAGGTAATGGGTACAGAAAACGGTGTGTTTTTGCTGGTGGGCCAAGAGATGTTTGTGTATAATTCCACGGGTCAGCTCAGTGCTCAAGTAGAGTATGAAGACCTAGCTCTTGGTTTTGCAAAAGCAGGAACACAGCCCCTTCTGGTGACAATGGGCACAGTGATTCCGATAGAGGATTATCTGTATGCAGAGCCGATGCAATCGTCGTCCTCGGCGTCTGATGCACCGCAAATTACTTCCGTTGTGCAGAGTGTTTCACCGCCGTCTTCTGCACCACAAAGCTTGCCACAAAGCTTGCCACAAAGTGCGTCGGCATCGGATGAACAGTAAAATTGGGTAAACAGATAAGGGGATAATAATGCTCATACCTTCCTTGATATTAGACGGCGCGGCAATATTGGTGATGGTTTTCACGGTTGCATATTACGCAAAAAAAGGATTTGTACGCAGTGTACTCAGTTTCTTAGGCTCGCTTGCGGTTTTTGTGACAGCTGTTATAGGCTCACGTTTTTTATCGGTTTTCATTTTTGAAAACTTCATGAAAGACCGTCTTCAAACTCTTATTGCAGAAAATATTTCGCAAAACGGGTTTATTGATGTGGAAAGCTATTTTGTGGGCATGTTTGACACTATGCCAAAAGAGGTGATAACTTCTGTTTTACAGATTCTACAACCTATTATTGATGCAAACTCTGACGATATATCATCTCAAATTATTTTGCAAGTGGTAGAGCCGCTGGTGGTGCCGCTTTTAGCTATTATATTGTTTTTTGTCTTATACATTGCACTAAGGCTGATAATAAAATCGGTGATTTCGATGATAAATAATGTGGCGAGAATGCCTGTATTGAAGCCGATAAATTCAGCACTGGGCGCTGTGATGGGCGTGCTTATAGGAATTATGTACATATATTTGGTGCTTTTAGTAATATGGGGCATGGAGTTTATGCAGGTTTATGATATGGGAAGTGCGGCCTATTTTTCGAAGGCTTTGGTGTATAAATTACTGTCACCGTTCAATATTTTGGATGTATTTTTTCTGTAATCATCGAAAATGCGTGTAAAATATGAAATTTTTAGCAGACTCGCCTAGGGATTGCTAAAACGAAAAAAATGGTGTATACTAAACACAAGAAAGTTTGGCTTTTTTCATGTTAGCTTGAATGAGAATTTTGCATATATGAAAGAAGTCTTTAGAGATACATCGCTTAAATGCGGGAAAGGCATTTGCAATATGACATGCACAAAATGTAAAAAAAGGCCTGCCATTGTTTTCATCCAGCGCATGGAAGGAGATGAAACACGCAGTGAGGGTTTTTGCCTTACTTGTGCCCATTCCCTGGGTATCAAGCCTGTGGATGATATGATGAAGCAGTTTGGCATATCCGATGCTGACTTGGAAGGTATAGAAGAAAAATTTGCCGGCTTTGTAGGTGAAGGCGGTTTTGAAGCTATGCAAGGCATGGCGGATATAGAGGGTGCGTTGCCTGAAGAAGAAAAAGACGACAGCTCTGATGATGAATTTTCACCCGGCGGGTCGGCTACGTTTCCGTTTGTGTTTGGTGGAGCATCCAAAGAAGGCAAAAAACAAAAAGATGACACAGATAAAAAACGTGGAAATAAGCCGCCAAAACGTAAATTTTTAGACACATACTGTGAAAATCTTACCAAAAGAGCAGCCGATGGCCAGCTTGATAGAGTGATAGGACGCGACAGAGAGATTTATCGCACGGTACAGATTTTGTCTAGAAGACAGAAAAATAATCCGTGCTTAATAGGCGAGGCCGGTGTGGGTAAAACGGCTATTGCCGAGGGCATTGCCTTGCGCATTGCGTCCGGTGATGTGCCGGCACGCCTAAAAAATAGAGAAATATATCTTTTGGATTTGACATCACTTGTGGCGGGCACTCAGTTTCGCGGCCAGTTTGAAAGCCGCGTAAAAGGCCTTATTTCAGAAGTGAAAGCCGCCCAAAACGTGATTTTGTTTATAGACGAGGTGCATAACATCACCGGTGCAGGCGACTCAGAGGGCGCAATGAACGCTGCCAATATTTTAAAGCCTGCTCTTTCACGTGGTGAAATTCAGGTGATCGGTGCCACCACGTTTGCCGAATATCGCAAGTACATTGAAAAAGATCAGGCGCTGGAGCGTAGGTTCCAACCAGTGAAGGTGGAAGAGCCTTCCATCAGCGACACCATAGCGGTGCTTTGTGGGGTGAAGGAATACTACGAGGCTCACCACCATGTGAAGCTGAACGATGATATTGTAGAGGCAGCAGTGCGCTTGTCAGAACGATATATCACAGACAGGTTTTTGCCGGATAAGGCAATAGACTTGCTTGACGAGGCAGCTGCGTGCTGTAGCCTTCGTCATGCAGAGATAACAAACTGGATGGATAAGCAAGTGGAGCTGGAAGAACTGATAGCGGAAGAAACCGAAATCGAGCAAACAACAGAGCCTGACTATGAGCGCCTTGCTGAGGTTAAAAGCGAAGTTGCACGCAGAACACCGGAAGTGGACGAGCTGAAAGAACAAGTAGACACCATTGAAGTGACTATGGAAGACGTGGCCAAGGTAATAGAACTTTGGACAGGAATTCCCGCCGTGAAAATAGAAGAAAGTGAATACGAAAAGCTGGGTAGTTTGGAAAAACGCCTGGAAGAAAAGGTGATTGGCCAGCACGAGGCAGTGCATCTTGTGTCAAATGCCATAAAGCGTGTGCGTGCCGATATCTCGGGCCGTCGCCGTCCGGCCAGCTTTATATTTGTAGGACCTACCGGTGTTGGTAAAACAGAACTGGTGAAACAGCTTGCGTTCCAGCTTTTTGATTCTGTAGACCCACTGATTCGCCTTGACATGAGCGAGTTTATGGAAAAGCATGCAGTGAGCCGCTTGATAGGCTCGCCTCCGGGATATGTGGGATATGACGAAGCAGGCCAGCTAACCGAAAAAGTGCGTCGCAAGCCGTATAGTGTGATTTTGTTTGACGAGATAGAAAAAGCACATCCCGACGTGATGAATATTTTGCTACAGATAATGGATGAGGGCAAGATAAACGATGCGCAGGGACGCAGTGTCAGCTTTGAAAACACAGTAATTTGTATGACATCAAACGCAGGCTCGTCAAACAACGTGGCGAATGTCGGTTTCGACAAAACAGTGGCACAAATGAGCGGCGAAAAGTCCATGAAAGCACTGCGAGATTTTCTACGGCCTGAGTTTATAGCACGTGTGGATGAAGTGGTGTCTTTTGCGCCATTATCCACTGAAAGCCTTACCGAGATTGCGGCCTTGATGCTGAAAGAGTACAAAGATCCGCTTCAAAATAAAGGCATAGAAATGTCTTGGGATGAAGAGGCACTGAAAATACTGGTGGAACATGCCAAAGGCGGAAAGTATGGCGCCAGAGATTTGCGTCGTGTTATCCGTAAAGAAGTGGAAGACCCCATTGCCCACGGCATTATAGAAGACCACAAGTTGTCGAAAGTACATGTGGGTGAAAAAGACAGTGAAATAAAGGTGGAACTTCATTAAGCTTGGTGCTGAACAGAACCAAATAAAAACGGAGCCTTGGGTATAAACCAAAGCTCCGTTTTTTAGGTTTGAAATGTGTTAAAACGCCCAGCCCATCAAGAATTCCAATTGAGGAATTGGCGGAATAAACATAAGCACAGTACCCAAAACAGCAATAAATACAATGAGCAACAGCATGCCTTTATGCCTATACAGTTTTTCGGGTTTCATAGCAGCCGAATCTTTTTGCATACCGATGGCTAAATACCAGCAGAAAAGCAGCATCAGGAAAGGAACACAGAACACAAGCTCGATCTTAAACTTGATGATAAACACGCCTAAAAGGAAGGTGGACATCATCGCATAAAACACAGCGGCCAGTAAAAGGCTGTTTTCGGTGTAGTACTTAAAGCTTTTGCGATATAGCTGAGCAGTTTCGGGGTTGTTAATATAGCGATATTCGCTGTAACGTTTGACGGTCATCAGAAAAGCACCACCCATCCAATATCCGACACCCAGCGATAAAGGAGGCTCTACAAAAGTGGTGGCAGCATACCAGCCGATTAAAAGACGAATAAGATTGTTCACGCTTTCACTTAAAACATCCATATACGGCAAATCTTTGGTGCGAATAGGACGTACATTATATAGAATGCCCATGAATGCTAAAAGAGCTGTCTGTAAGAAACAAGGAAAATTTGTGAACCATGCAATGGAAAGTCCGACAACTAAAAACACAAGATATTGCACCGTGACAATGGATTTTTTAAGGTCTAAAACCACGGCCACCCTGTTTTTTTTCTCGGGATGAAACTTGTCAAACTGCGCGTCCACATATTCATTTAAAGTGTAATTGGCGCTGGACACAAGGCAAAGCGCCACAAACGCCAAAGCTGTGTTAATCAAAATAACAACAAAATCAAATCGTTCCCCTGTGTTTTGCGTCATTACAAACGCAAACAATACACCGGGTAGCATAAATAAGTTTTTGATATAATGATCAAATCGCGCTAATTTTAAATATTCTTTCAAGTGAAAATCCCCTTTATATGTTTTGCCGCAAAATAAACACGTAGAATAATGTAATACAGCATACTATATTATAAAGTAATTTGATTTAAAGTGCAATAATAGAAGTGTGGTGTATATAGAAAAATATATAAATATATTTCAAAATAGGTAAAAGAGGCAACTGATTTTTACAAATAATGGAGCGGATAACAAAAACAACAAAATAATGTGAGAAAATACTTGTCAGATGATGGACGGCTGTGGCATACTGTAAAGATGTAATACGCAGGAGGATGTACAAGTGAAACATGTCTTTATCATAAACCCGGCCTCGGGCAAACAAAATGTAGATAAACTATTGAGTCCCCAAATTTTACAAGTGGCAAACACACTTGGGCTCAAAGCGGAAATTTGGGTAACGGATGCGCCTAAGCACGCCACACATATAGCTAGTGAAAGCGCAAAAAAAGGTGATGACGTGCGTTTATATGCTGTTGGTGGCGATGGAACACTGAACGAGGTATTTGCGGGTGCGTATCAATATGAAAATGCACAAGTGGCACATTTGCCATGTGGCAGTGGGAACGATTATATTCGAAATTTTGGCTCGGTCGAAGAGTTCTTGGATATACAAGCGCAAATGCAAGGTGAGGCCATACCGGTAGACCTTATCAAAAACAAAGACGATATATGTGTGGCCATTATGTCGGTAGGCCTTGATGCACAGGTGGTTTGCGCTATGCAAAAATATAGGCGTCTGCCAGGCATGGGCGGAAGCATGGCCTACAACTTGTCTATTGTAGAAAAACTGCTGCAGCCGCTGGGCGAGTCTCTTGATATCACGCTAGACGGCAAGGAAATACAAGACAAATATCTGATAGCGACGGTGTGCAATGGGCAGTATTATGGCGGAGGATTTAGAGCGGCGCCGTGTGCCAGGCTGGACGACGGCATGCTGGACATAGTTCTTGTAAAGAAGATTAGCAGGCTGAAGATAGCGTCTATTATCAGCAAGTATAAAAAAGGCGAGCATTTTCATAACGGCGAGATAGTGTTTGAGCTACGCAATATGATTGATTACCATCGTGTGAAAGAAATTACAATCCGCCCGACAAAAAAAGAATCGATGATCTTAAACGTCGACGGAGAATTTGCTCCGGTGCCATCTTTCACAGCGCAAGTAATACCGAAAGCCGCAAAATTTGTTATCCCAAAAGACTTGGTACCACTATATAAATCAAAAATTATTGAATAAAATTAATGATAAAAATGTGAAAAATAGCAAATGAACACAAATAGATGCATATAGACAAGAGAAATCGGGGGTTTTTTATAAAATACCCCTTGATTTTTTTTTGGAAAGGCGATAGAATATGTTTAGCACTTTAAAGCTGTGAGTGCTAAAACAGAACACAGCAGTAATAAAGAAGCTACTTTTTGCTGAAAATAAGGTGGCTTACAAAACAAATATGAAGGAGAGTACAAACGATGAAACTGAAACCTTTGGCAGACCGTGTTGTCATCAAATTAGTGGAAGCGGAAGAAACCACAAAATCCGGAATTATTTTGACCGGCACCGCAGTGGAAAAACCGCAAATTGCTCAAGTTGTTGAAGTGGGCCCCGGCGGTCTTGTAGACGGAAAAGAAGTAAAAATGGAAGTAAAAAAAGGCGATAAAGTAGTGGCCAGCAAATATGCGGGCACTGAAGTGAAAATCGACGGAGAAGAATATACCATTTTACGCCAGAGCGATATCTTGGCAGTGGTGGAATAATACATTATAACGCTGAAGGAGAAATAAATCATGGCAAAACAAATTATTTACGGCGAAGAAGCCCGCAAAGCTTTAAGCGCCGGTATTGATCAATTGGCCGACACAGTAAAAATCACTCTTGGGCCCAAAGGTCGCAACGTGGTTATCGGCAGAAAATATGGCGCACCCACTATCACAAACGACGGTGTAACCATTGCAAAAGAAATCGAAGTTAAAGATGCTTTTGAGAACATGGGCGCACAACTGGTGAAAGAAGTAGCCACTAAAACAAACGACGCAGCAGGCGACGGCACAACCACAGCCACAGTGCTAGCGCAGGCTATGGTACATGAAGGCCTGAAAAACGTGGCAGCAGGTGCAAACCCGATGGACGTGCGTCGTGGCATGAAAAAAGCAGTAGCAGCAGCTGTTGACCAACTGAAAAAGAATAGCCAAAAAGTAAAAGGTAGCGAAGATATTGCACGTGTAGCTACTGTATCTGCAGGCGACGCTACCATTGGCACACTTATTGCCGAGGCTATGGATAAAGTTAGCGCAGACGGTGTTATCACCATCGAAGAAAGCAAAACCGCTGAAACATACAGCGAAGTGGTGGAAGGTATGCAGTTCGACCGTGGCTACATCACCCCTTACATGGTTACAGATACTGAAAAAATGGAAGCTATAATCGACGATGCATTGCTTCTTATCACTGATAAAAAGATTTCTGCAATTCAAGACATTTTGCCATTGCTTGAGCAAATTGTTCAAAGCGGTAAAAAACTTGTTATCGTGGCAGAAGACGTAGAAGGCGAAGCACTTTCCACATTGATTGTAAACCGTTTGCGTGGCACATTTACTTGTGTTGCCGTGAAAGCTCCCGGTTTTGGCGATCGTCGCAAAGAAATGCTGCAAGATATTGCTATTCTTACCGGCGGCCAAGTAATCAGCGAAGAGCTGGGCTATGACCTAAAAGAAACCACAGTAGAGATGCTGGGCCAAGCACGCCAAGTGAAGGTGACAAAAGAAAACACCATCATTGTAGACGGCGCAGGCTCAAAAGAAGATATCCAAAATCGCGTAGCACAAGTTCGTGCCGAGATTGAAAACTCTACTTCTGACTTTGACCGTGAAAAGCTGCAAGAACGCTTGGCAAAACTGTCCGGCGGCGTAGCGGTTATCCGTGTGGGTGCGGCTACCGAAGTTGAGATGAAAGAAAAGAAAATGCGTATTGAAGATGCACTGAACTCCACAAAAGCTGCTGTGGAAGAGGGCATTGTGTGCGGCGGCGGTATCGCACCGCTTGCTGTTATGAGCGCTATTGAAGACGCAACAAAAGATCTTGAAGGCGATATGAAAACCGGCGCTTCTATCATCTTGAAAGCTATGGAAGCTCCCCTTCGTCAAATAGCTTTAAACGCAGGCCTTGAAGGCAGCGTTATCATCGACAAAGTGAAAAACTCCACCAAGAAAGACTTTGGCTTTGATGCTCAAAACGAAGAATATGGCAACATGATGAAGTTTGGTATTGTGGATCCTACCAAGGTTACACGTAACGCCATCGAGAATGCTGCCAGCGTGGCCAGCATGGTGCTTACCACTGAGAGCCTTGTGGCCGACGAGCCCGAACCACCCATGCCGGCAATGCCTGCAGGCGATATGGGCGGCATGGGTGGCATGTACTAATAATCATCCATATAGCGATAAAAATAAAAGCGTACCTTGTTTTAGGTGCGCTTTTTATTTTGTGAATAATAGCCGGGTGGTATAATTTCACAATATAAAATTTTTTAAAAAGCTTGACAGCGACAATGCAGTGTGATAAAGTGTTAACAAGAAACCGATGAATGAGAGTAAGTACGCAAAAGTACCGATGCTAAAGAGAGTCGCGGAGGGTGGAAACGCGATGCAGAGGCTGTTGCCGAATGGACTCATGAGGGCGGAGCGAAAGGCTTAGTGCTTAGTAGTGGCCGACGGGCACCGGACCCGTTATCAACACGGAGCGCATGGGTGTGTGCGTGCAAAAGTGGGCGTTTATTCGCCAATTTGGGTGGTACCGCAGGAGATTTTTACAGCTCTTGTCCCATATATGGGGCAGGTGCTTTTTTATTGTCACAAAGCCCCGATTATACATAGTCAACCGCTCTAAAATTCATACAGTCCAGCTGTTAAAATTTCAAAGTGATTTGACTATACCGCAAAAAATCAAGGCTTGGGATACTTTGACACCTAATGCCCGGGCGCAAAAGAAAGGATGAACATCATGGCAAACGTACCTTACAAAATTTACTTAGAAGAAAAAGAGCTACCGCAAGCATGGTATAACCTGCGCGCCGACATGAAAGAACAACACGACCCAATGCTGCACCCGGGCACAGGCCAGCCCATCACAAAGCCCGAGCTGGAAGGCATTTTCTGTAGCGAATTGGTCGACATGGAACTTGATACCAAAACACCTTATTTTGATATTCCCGGTGAGGTGATGGACTTTTACAAAATGGTTCGTCCTTCTCCGATGGTTCGTGCATATTGTCTTGAAAAACTGCTGGACACACCGGCAAAGATTTACTACAAGTTTGAAGGCACAAACACTTCCGGATCGCACAAGCTGAACAGTGCGGCGCCTCAAGTGTATTATGCCAAAAAGCAAGGTATAACACGCCTTGCCACCGAGACAGGAGCCGGCCAATGGGGCACAGCGCTTTCCATGGCTTGTGCATTTTACGGTATCGACCTTGAAGTGTTCATGGTGAAAATTTCATCTGAGCAAAAGCCATATCGTAAAGCGGTTATGGAGACATACGGTGCGTCTGTAACGCCCTCACCGTCTAATTTAACCGAGGCAGGACGTAAGCTACTTGCCGAATATCCCGGCACCGGCGGTAGCCTGGGTTGTGCCATTTCTGAGGCGGTGGAAAGAGCCACCACACTGGAAAACACCCGTTATGTGCTTGGCAGTGTATTGGATCATGTGCTGATACACCAGTCCATCATAGGCCTTGAAGCTAAAGCGGCACTGGACAAATACGACGTATACCCTGACGTGATAATTGGATGTGCAGGTGGCGGCAGTAACCTAGGCGGTCTTATCGCGCCTTACATGAAAGACAGAATTCTAGGAAAAAACTCACCCAGGTTCATTGCAGTGGAGCCGGCATCTTGCCCGTCGCTTTCACGTGGCAAATACGCCTATGATTTTGGCGACAGTGGCCAAATCACTCCGGTTATGCGCATGTATACACTGGGCGCAAAGTTCATACCATCTCCAAACCATGCAGGCGGCCTTCGCTACCATGGAATGAGCCCGGTGGTATCAAAGCTGTATCACGACGGATATATCGACGAGGTGCAAACTCCGGTCCAAACCGAAGTATTCGACGCGGCAACGATGTTTGCCCGTTGTGAGGGAATTCTGCCGGCGCCGGAAAGCTCACACGCAATTTACTCAGCCATTGAAGAGGCAAAACGCTGCAAAGAAACCGGCGAAGAGAAAACCATTTTGTTTGGTCTTACAGGCACAGGATATTTTGACATGGCAGCCTATATGAACTACACTAGCGGCCAAATGAACGACTATATTCCTACCGAGGAAGACTTGCAACGTGGATTTGATAGCTTGCCAAAAATCCCCGGCGTGAAAGATTAATAAAGCAATATAGTTGATGCATAAAAACCCCTACTTATTTCATGGTAAATCATGCCGTGAATAGTAGGGGTATATTTTGTGAAAAGATAAAAACAGACAAGTTTTTATTGAGGCTATCGCAAAAAACAAGTATAATATTAACGGTATAAACACGGGTGTAAAAAATATCACAATTTGTAAAAAGCAATACCCGTTAAAACAACCGCATATAAGCATGACGGGTATATCCATGCAGATGGCTGCGCCTATGTAGGATAAATTCGTTGCATAAAGCGGTTTTGTAAGTTTCTGCCCTTGCACATAAAGTGAATTTAGGGTAAAATGTTGTGTGAAGTAGTGTTTTTGGTGCGGTTGTTTTCATAGCATGGAAAAGGATGGTGTTTTTTGCGTGTTTTAATAGAACTACTTGACAGAGAATCGATGGAAAATGTGCTGAGTGCATGTATTTTCAATCCCGACATCGTGGTGTTTTTATGTGATGAGCGAGATTCGGAATTCTTTAAAGAATCTGCGATATGTAGGTTGTTTCAACGCAGAAACATGAAAACAAGAGCGCGATTTTACTATTTCAACTCTACCGACCCTAAGGAAATACAAAAGACACTAAGCGCAGTGGTGCGGGATTATCCCGGATGTGTGTTTGATTTCACAGGCGGCAGGGAACTGGTATTGCTAATGGCAGGCACAAGTTTTGCAAATTTAGATGTTCCCGGTTTTTTTATTGACATTTCAAAAAAGCAGTTTGTAAATTTGCGTGGATGTGAAAAGTATGAAAAGAACTTTGAGCTTCCGTCGTTTACCGTAGAAGATGTGTTCACAATAAACGGCGCTAAAATGCACGGCTCAGGCCATTTCACCGGAGATGTGATAGAAGAAAAGTTTGAAGAAGATATCATGTCGGTGTTTGCGATAGTGATGAAAAACCCTTCGGCATGGAGCAAGTTTGTCTCGTGGCTACAAGCGGCTTGTTCTGACGTGCCGCATGCTCAAATGAGTATCAGCGCACCAAAACAGATGAAGCGAGGCAGAAATGCAACTCGGCTTAATGTGATATTACTGGAACGCTTGCAAGATTGTGGTGTTATTAAAGGCTACAAACAAACCCAAAACGAAGTAGAGTTTACATTTGCCAGCAAGCTACACAGGAAATGTTTACTGATAGAGGGCGTGTGGCTGGAGCTTTATTGTTATGTAATGGCGAAACGCAGTGAGTTGTTTTGCGATGTACGCACTAGCGTAGTGGTGGACTGGGACGGCGAAGAAAGCGGACCGAACAACACAAAAAACGAAGTAGATGTACTTCTGATAAACCACATCACGCCGGTGTTTATCAGCTGCAAAATGAGCATGCCGTCGCCACTTGCATTAAGTGAAATAAAACTGCTTAGCGGAAAATTTGGCGGAAGAAGAAGCCGGGCAGTGGTAGTAACAATGGATAGCTTGAAAGAATCTCACAAAGCGCTACAGTCTCGTGCAGACGATATGTATATCACCATTATTGATAAATCTGTGCTGGAAAGTGGACGCCTGAATGAAAAGTTGAAGGCCTTGTGCAAATAAAATGAGCTAAAATAATTGTAAGTAAGTACCTTTTATAAAGGTGAATAATAAAAATATAAACATTGTAATATGTTTATCAATAAAGAGAGGATTGAGATATTATGGGATTAGCAAGTGTGGCAGTGGATGTAGTATCAGTATATGAAAAGCCGTCGTCTGACGCGAGCAGAGTGGGTGAACTACTTTACGGCATGACAGTACAGGTGGTACAGCAGTCGGATACAGGCTGGTGCTATGTACGCAGTGAAAACCATATCGAAGGATATACACTTAGCGAAAGTTTCCAAATGGATAGTAATATAGCGGCTTCTTGGCGCAAATATAAAAAAGTAACAGTGCTTGCGCCGTATATCGACATTCAGAAACAACCTGATAATAATGCGAGCACCATCACCAGCGTACCTCGTGGTGGCGTGCTGGTAGCGTTGACGGCTGCCGGTGTGGAAGGCTGGCAAAAAGTAGGCCTTGTGAATGGTGTGGTAGGCTTCACACGTTCTTCTTATTTGGGCGAGTTTATCACCGACTGGAAGACTATTTCAGAGGACGATTTACGCTGGAACTTGGTGGAAACAGCGCTGTCTTACAACGGTGCCGCTTGGCGCAGTGGTGGCCGCACATTGCTTGGCATGGATGCTGTTGGCCTTGTCACCATGACATATTTACTAAATGGTGTTGTGCTACCGCCTAAAATGGAGCTTCCGCAAAACGGTCCACTTTTCTCGATAGAAAATAAAATGCTGGATGAAGGTGATGTAATATACTTCAGCGACAGCATGGGAATTTATGTGGGTGAAAATCGCTTCGTCCACGCCACAAGCATTCCGGATAATGAGGGTGTGGTGGTAAGTAGTCTTAGCCCGAAAGATGATGATTATCGTGAAGATTTAGCCACCCAAATAGTGGCGATAGGAAGCCTTTTTTAATACGAATAATTGAATCGAATTAATAATTAAGGGAGAAATAGTTTTGGATAATAATCAAGCGCAAAGAGATAGAGAAAACACGCACAACTCATTGCAAAGGCAATATAGGCCTGTGGGTCGTCCTCGTAGGCGTATTCACGGCGCAAATTTGCAATCCAAAAACTTGCACCAGGATGAAAGGCAACTTATGCCGGACGAAGCGCTGAATACAGCGCCATATCATCAAGACGAAGAAGTAGCGATATCTTCGGCACAAAAAGTGTCGCAAAATATCCAGCAGGCAATAAATCAAATTGATTCGTTTGATAGTTTTGATAACGAAGATTCATCGACACACGATATGCATATGCCGCATCAAAACCTAAATGCTCAGCCTTCGGTTTTTGATGATATTAATTCAAATGAAAGTTTTGATGAAGAAGAAGTATCGGGTGACACGGCTGATTTACTTGAAACTCAGACAAAGAACATATCCGATAGAAAAATGGCAAGTAAAGCTCAAAGAGCAAACATCTCACAACATTCATCAAAGAAAAAAGGCTCGCTGGTTGGCTGGATTGTAATGGGTGTATTGCTGGTAGTGCTTGTTGCGGCAAGCGTTTTATTATTCTTAGTGCTGACAGACAGAGTAGAGCTTGGCGGCGGTAATGCTGCGCCTACATTTATGGAAGAGGGCTCAGACCCTGTATTGGGTGAAACTCGTGATGCAGGTAGTGACTATTTGGAAGAGACATTGTTTATAGGTGACTCGAACACAGTGCGCCTTGGCCAGTTTGAGCTGATTTCCACCGGACGCCTGGCGGCGCAAGAGGCAATAGGCATCGAGGCTGTAAACGAGCTGACGTTCTTGATGGTGGGTGATGGTGCAGAGCCACTAACAGCGGCGCAAGCAGCCGGTATAATGCAACCACGTCGCATCATGTTGGCGCTGGGCACAAACAATATCGGTAGTTTGTCTGTAGAAGATTTTGCTGTAAAATACGAAGAAGCATTAAGCGCATTACGTATGCAAGCGCCAGATGCTGATATAGTGGTATCGGCAATATTGCCGACAGCCCAGCAGAATAGCTATCCACACCTCACCATAGAAAGTATTGCTGAGTACAATGCAGCCATCATGGGTGTGTGTACATCTATGGGTGTTCCGTTCCTAAATAACGGAGAGGCCTTGACAGATGAAAGTGGATACTTGCTGGCAGAGTTTGCAGACGCAGACGGAGTGCACTTGAATGAAACCGGGCTAAACGCATGGCTTGAATATTATCGGACACACGCATGGAATCCTTGAGTGAGGTTTGATAATTTCACCACTGGATGATGCACAAACGGAGGAATATATATGGCGGCGAATTACGCTTGCCTATTGATTGATTTAGACGGCACACTGCTAGACTTTGAGTTGGCGGAAAAAGAAGCCATAGTAGAAACACTACAGGCGTTTTCTTTGCCGTTTGACGATGAGACAGTGGCGATCTACTCACAGATTAATCAAAACCTATGGCAAGATTTAGAACAGCGCAAAATCAAAAAAGACCAACTTATGAAACATAGATTTTCTTTGCTACTTGAAAAGCTGGGTGCAAAAGAAGATCCAATTAAAATGAATAATGATTATACGGCGCGGCTAGCTTCTTCTGCGGTGGTTTATCCCGGGGCGAAAGAAATATTGGAAGAGCTTTCTGAGTTTTGCACATTGGCAGCAGCCAGTAACGGAACATATAAAGTGCAGATGGAAAGACTTGAAAAAAGCGGTTTGCTACCATATTTTGATGAAGTTTTCATCAGTGAAAAAATGGGAGCAACAAAGCCTTCACCAAAGTTTTTTAATATAGCCTTGCAAAAATTGGGTTTGAAAAATCGTGAGCGCGTTTTGATGGTTGGGGATTCACTATCTGCCGACATAAAAGGTGGACAAAACGCTAAAATAGACACATGTTGGTTGAATTTCAAAAATCTTGAAAATACCACAAACATTAAACCTACTTTTGTAGTAGATAGTTATATGGGACTAAAACTGGTAGCAGTGGGAGAGGGGGAGCTGAAAATTGCCGCCACTCGTGAGAAGAGACATATGGTTTGACTCTGCCGACGGGCACTCTAAAATTGCTGGCTACATATACTCGAACCCCTATGTGGCGCCGTTTTGTGTGCTACAAATCTCCCATGGAATGTGCGAATACATACGTCGTTACGAAGAGTTTGCCACATTTTTGACTTCGGGTGGGATTGCTGTTTGCGGTAACGATCATCTAGGACATGGAGCGTCGGTACAAAACGAGAAAGATCTAGGGTATTATTACAACAAAGACGGCAGAATGGATGTGCTTAGTGATATGCACACCATGAACCAAAAGATCCATGAAGTTTTCCCAAAGCTGCCGGTAGTACTTTTAGGACATAGCATGGGCAGTTTTTATGCGCGTAGATACGCTACAAAATGGCCGTCTACCATAGAAGGTTTGATTATTAGCGGCACTGCAGGAACAAACATCAAAATTCATTCTGCCATATCGATGGTGAATGGGATGATAAAGATGCTAGGCATGCGGCATCGTTCGCGCATGGTAGACAAAATGGCGTTTGCAAACTACCAAAAGCGTATTCCAAACCCACGCACGCCCAGCGATTGGCTTTCACGCGACGAAAAGATTGTGGATGCATACAGGGCCGATCCTTTATGCACTTTCAGGTTTACATTAAGTGGGTTTTCTCAGTTGTTTGCCATTTTGCAGGAAGTGTCGGGGGAACAATGGGCGTCCACCATTCGAAAAAACATGCCTATAATGATGATTCAAGGCTCGGAAGATCCTGTAGGTGACTATGCTAACGGAACAAACGAAGTGCGAAAAATACTTCGGAAAGCCGGCGTAAGCAACGTTGAATATATCACATACCAAGATGCACGCCACGAGGTATTGAACGAGACTAACCGATATGATGTGTATGAAGATGTGCTGGCATATCTAAAGCGGTGGTGGAAACATTGATTTAAGCTTAATTCAGATATTTGATATGAAACTACAAATCGTATATTAAATAAATATTAATATTTAAAGGGAAACAACTGTATGATAGAGAATTTTTTGTATTCTATTTTCGGCTCGATATTTGCACTCACGCCAATGGACACCATTAAAATGGTGATCATGTGGTCTATTGGTGGCATATTGATTTATTTAGCTATCAAGCGCAACATGGAGCCATCGCTTTTGCTACCGATGGGCTTTGGCGCTATTTTGGTAAATTTGCCTTTTTCCGGTGCTGTCACCCAGGTGATAGACGGGGCAACAGAAGAAGGTGCGCTAAGCGTGCTTTTTGATGCAGGCATTGCAAACGAGCTTTTCCCGCTTCTTTTGTTTATCGGTATCGGAGCAATGATTGATTTCGGGCCTCTACTTAAAAATCCGAAACTATTACTGTTTGGTGCAGCAGCGCAGTTTGGAATATTTTTCACGTTGATGGTTGCAGCTATAATCGGAAACTTTTATCCTGATGTGTTCAGCCTGCAAGATGCGGCATCTGTGGCTATTATTGGTGCGGCAGACGGGCCAACCGCCATTTTTGTGGCAAACTACTATCAAACACAGTATGTGGGTGCTATTATAGTAGCGGCATATAGCTACATGGCGCTAGTGCCGATTATACAGCCACCATGCATAAAGCTAATCACTACAAAAAAAGAACGTAAAATCAAGATGCCGTATGAAGTGTCAGAAGTAGGCAAACCTATTCGTGTTTTGTTCCCCATAGTGGTGACGGTGATAGCGGGCTTGATTGCACCACGCAGTGTGGCCCTTGTCGGATTCTTGATGTTTGGCAACTTGATCCGTGAGTGTGGTGTGCTAAACAGCTTATCTGAAACAGCGCAAAACAACCTAGCTAACTTAATTACTATTTTCCTTGGCATTACTGTAGCAGTAAAAATGCAAGCAGATTTGTTCTTAAACGTTGGCACGTTAATCATTATGGCGCTTGGCATGGTAGCGTTTGTGATGGATACCATAGGTGGTGTGCTTTTTGCAAAGTTCCTTAACTTGTTTGTAAAGAGCAAAGTAAATCCAATGATAGGCGCATGTGGAATATCGGCTTTTCCAATGTCCAGCCGTGTTATACATAAAATGGGACTTGAAGAAGATCCGCAGAACTTCCTTTTGATGCACGCAGCAGGCGTGAATGTAGGCGGGCAGATAGCCTCGGTTATCGCAGGCGGACTGATATTGAATTTGATAGCAAAATAAAACATTAAACGCTACAGGAGGACTATTATGATAGCGAGTGCAATACAGGTGATGATATTTGGGATGTTGGGTATTTTTGTGGTAATGGGAATGATTATTGGCGTCATTACACTGCTACAAAAGATTACCACAGTAAAATAAACAGTTTGCTCGGTTGCTAGAAAGTAGCAAGGGCAAAGTGTGCGTAAAAAAACTAAAAAACCGACCTCCAGTTATTGGCCTTTTAGGCCAACGCTCGGGGTCGGTTTATTTTGTGTGTAAAACTTATTTCAGGTTAAGGGCGGTAATGTATTTTTCGGCTGCTGCACCGATGTAGTCGCGTAAGTGCAACACAAATTTTCGTACATCGGCATCTTCTCTGTGTTGGTCTGCATAGTCAAGTATTGCCTTGACATACTTTGCTCGGATCTCTGTGCCAACATTAACCTTGGCAATGCCCATGCCTATGGCGCGTTGTATATCGCTTTGAGGAATACCGGTGCCACCGTGTAAAACAAGAGGAATTGGGCAAAGTTTTGAAATATTTTCTAAAATTTCAAACTGTATTTCAGGTTTTCCTTTGTAAAATCCATGTGCATTACCTATGGAAATGGCAAGCCAATCAATATTTGTTTGCTTACAAAAATCCTCAGCCATATCAGGGTCGGTAAACATGCTGACTGCACTTTTTACGGGACCTTCTTCGCCTGCAAGTACACCCAGCTCGCCTTCTATTAAAACGCCTAAATCATGACACTTTTTAGCCAGATCAGCTGTTATTGCAACATTTTCCTCATAAGGTAAAGGCGAACCATCATACATAACAGAGTCAAATTTTGCATTTGCACACTCCATCAATAATTCGGGATCTGTGCAGTGGTCTAGATGTGACAAAATAGGTATATCATACGCTTCGTTCAGTGCTTTTACAAGTTTTGGAAATACTTCGACACCAAAAAACCGTGCGCTACTCATGCTGGCCATCATAATAACGGGCAGATTATATTTTTGCGAGGCATCAGCGATAGCCACCATTTCGTCGTATGTATTAACATTGAACGCACCCACGGCAAACCCGCCTTTTCTGGCGTCCGCTAAAATATTACGTATCATTAAAATACCGTCCTTAATATGTTAATATAGTGTTTATGTTTGAACACGATGCTAGTTTGGGAGCATGCCTATACACAAGGAACATCCAAACTTTTTGCAAGATCAAGCCAATACTCAACGGGAAAACCGCCGGTATTCTTATCAAGTGGCAACAAGCACTTTTCAGCGCTTTTTTCGCCTGCAATAAGCCCGCTTTTTCCTTGTGAAAGAGCAGCGACTGCAGCATTACCACACCAGCGTCCAAGCAAGCAGTCCTCATACACGGGCTTTTCGCCGCGAAGACCGTACCCCATAACAGAATAACGAACGCGTACACCTGTAGCTTTTTCTATAACAAGCCCCAGTTCTGTTATGTAATTTTGATCGCCTCCACACCAAGTAGGTGAGGCACCCTCGCATACCACGCCCACTACTGAACCTTTTTCGGCCAAAATATCTTTGACTTTTTCTGCGATTGTATTTTGATCAGAGGCGGTTTCGGGCAACACGATAATATCTGCGCCGGCAGCAAGCCCAGCAACAAGAGCAAGATATCCTTTTTTTCCACCCAGTGTTTCCAGAAGGAAAATGCGCCCGGGATAAGCGGCGGATGTACTGTGTAGTGCATGCAAAGACTCAGTTGCAACTTGTACAGCTGTTGCAAATCCTACAGCGTTTTGTGTTGCAAAAACATCTCCGTCCACTGTGGCAGGTACTCCGATAACAGGAAAACCCATGTCGTCCAAGTCTTGCGCACCGGCTAGACTGCCGTTTCCGCCCACCACCACAAGGCCGTCTATTTTTTCGTCTTTCAACACTTGAATTACTTTAGCACGAACACTTTCTTCTTTGAAATCATTGAAACGACCGGTGGGTAAAATACTACCTGCCGCCTGAATCAATTCAGCGTTTAAGCCTTTTAGCTTGACAAAATTTTTGTCAAGAATGCCTTTGAACCCGCCGGTAATACCGACTAAATCCACATTCAGCCGGCTAGCAGCCTCGAATGCGCCATATATAACAGCGTTGATTCCCGGTGAATCTCCTCCGCTTACAAGAATTCCGAGTTTCATAGTTATTCCTCCACCGGAGAGACGATGGCTTCAACGCTTTCTGATATGCAGTGTGCATAAATCAAATGTAAATCTTCTACGCGCATAACTTCGTCGGACGGACAATTTAGCCATACGTCAACAACATCTTTCATGGCACCGCCGGAGTTTCCTGTAAATCCTATGGTGGTGATTCCCAGTTTGGAAGCTTTTTCGATTGCTGCAACAACATTTTTCGAGTTACCGCTTGTTGAAAATGCCCATAGTATATCGCCCTCGTCGCCGAAAGCTTCTACCTGATGAGAAAATACTTTCTCAAATCCGTAGTCGTTTGTCAAAGACGTGATAACGGCTACAGAATCACAAAGACTGAGCACATTGTATCCTTTACGAGTCCAATTTTTCATATGGCAAACTAAATCATTTACTATATGAGATACGGTTGCTGCGCTACCACCGTTGCCACAAACCATGATTTTTTTTCCATTTTGTAATGCGGCAGCGGTAAGTTCAATAGCTTTTTGCGCTACTTGTTCATTCTCGGCTGTGATAGCATTCAATGAATCAATTAATGCTTGTACGTTGTTTTTGAATATAGTTGACATTTTAAAATCCTTTCAATTAATGCTTTGGTATATCCCATATTTCATACATAACTGTCATAAGCATATGATCTATAATCATATGAATATCTTCCACAAGCTGCATGTTGTGCACAGGTGCGGTAAAGCATACATCACAAATTTTCGCAAGTTCTCCGCCGTCATATCCTGTCAAACCTAATGTGCGAACACCTTGTTTTTTTGCGTAACGAATGGCTCTCAGCACGTTTTCGCTGTTTCCGCTACCGCTTATTCCAAACACAAGATCGTTTTCTTCCAAGCGATCCTCCAGCTGGAATGAAAATATGTCCTCGTAAGAAATATCATTTGCTACAGCCAGCATTGTAGCAACATTATCGTTTAAGCAAACGAAGCGGAACTTGTTGTCGATATATTCGGAAACACCTTTGTTGAAGTCGTTTGCAATATGCGACGCAGTAGATGCACTTCCGCCGTTTCCAAACACATATATACGGCCACGGCGCTCTTGTGCGCTGAGTATCTCGTTCAGAACGTCGTTGATAGCCCCTACATCAAGTTTGTCTAAAACTTCTTTTTCGGTTGTTATGTAATTAGTTATGTTACTTTTGCAATCTCTCATAATACTGCTCCTTTAAGTATATTTTATTTATGATAATCTTCACGTTTATGTAGTCTGCGGCTGACATCATCGATATTTTCAGGTGGTATAGACTTATTATTTGACCGTTGTTGCTGAATTGCATTTCTGAAGTTTTTTGGAGACACACCGATGTTTTTCTTGAAGGTGCGCTCGAAATGAGCATAAGACTTAAACCCGGTCAAAGCACTTATCTCAGAGACTGAAACATTATAATTTGAAAGAAAAGATATGGCGTATCTCATGCGCATATCAATAATATATTTCTGGAAAGTACAACCGATTTGACGTCTGAACAAGGTGCTAAAATAATTTGGAGACATATTTGCCATCTGCGCCAGCTCGGATAATGTGATTTCCTTATGGTAATTTTGGTGGATGTATAGCAGGCTATCTACAAATATATTAGGCTTTTGTGCAGATACAGCATACCCTTTTTCAGGTGTCAACACATCACGCAACAATCGGATAATAAGTTTTTGGATAATGATTTTAAGTGTATGCTCTCGAAATAGATTATCACTGTTGTATTCGGTATAAAGCTCTTCTACTTCGCGCAACACCGATTTGTACTCTTCGCCTGTATAGTGCACTTGGTTTATGGTGTTGTGATTAAAAAGCATTCGATATATTTCAGCGTCAAGATATGTTTCGGAGAATTTTATGTTATATATTGTAGGTTTGTCGTTGGCATCAACAATAACCTCGTGAAAATCTACGGGTAACTGCACAAAAAGTACGCCGGGCTCATACGGAAGATCCAAGTTTTTATATAAATGTTTGCCGCTACCGGACACAACAAATTCCAGCTCACAAAAGTCGTGCCAGTGCATAGGTACAGATGATTGCAACTCTTCCTTTAAAACATCTGCTTCATTTATATAACAAAAATTTTCTGCCGTTCTGGCCTTGTATTGTTCCATAACAATATGCGTGTTACTACCTTGTCCATATTCATTTTTCATAATTTATATTTGATCGTCGCGACCGGCTAGCAAAAGCGCGCCCGCAATTACAATGTCTTCTTCTAAAGCGCAAGGTACAATTTTGTATCGTTTTTGCACATTTTTTGCAACGTAAGGCTCAACAAATGCACGTATTCTATTAAAAACAGGGTCGCCTATAAGAGAAACTCCGCCGCCTATAGCGACAACATCAGGGCTAAACAAACTGATAATGTTTGCCAAGTGGATGGAAAAAACCATAAATGAGTCGTCTAAAAACTTATTTGCAAACGCGTCATTTTGCCGCGCAGCTTCTCCCAACATTTTACAATTAAGTGTAGAAGCATCGTTTCCACACAGCTCCCTCAAGACTGAATCTTTTGGAAGATCAGACTTTCTAAGCCTACTTTCCAGGCCCCATCCGGAGCAAATGCGCTCCAGCTGAATATATGAATTGTCGTTATCACTAAACGGGTTATACACAAAGCACTGACCGACTTCCAGTGCGCCCAATCCCTGCCCGTTATACAGCTTGCCGTTGATTACAATGCCACCACCCACGCCGCTTCCGATGTTGGCATACATAAAAATATTGCTGTCATGCCCTGTGCCAAGTATGTACTCGCCCCATGTTGCGGCGTTTGCATCGTTGTAAACACGTGTAGGGATACCGGTTTTTTCAGTTAGATATGCTTCAAGTGGAAAGTTTTCCCATCCCGATATTTGGCTGGATGTAACCAATTTTTTTTCATTTGTGCTTACAATACCCCCAAATCCAATTCCGATACGCTCGATTTTTACCCCGAGTTCCTCGGCTTTGGCTCTGATTATAGGCATGGAATCTTCTATTGCAGCCAAAGTGCCAAGATGTCCGCTTTGAGGCACAACGGCTTGCCTATGGTTATATAGTATATCGCCTTTTATGTTTCCTATTGCCATTTGTAGCTTGGTTCCGCCGGTTTCAATAGCTAATACATGCATAGTATGGTTTCCCTTTATTTTGTGGTATAAAAACCAGATAGATGTGTATATGTTGTGGTGGCTATTTGCTGAGCTAATGTAGTAAATAATATTTTCGATATGAATTTTGCAGTTGCAAATTTGTGTCTATACTATTATAGCAGTTAATTTTCATAACACAATCACGTTATTTACCAAAAACATTACATTTGTTACGATTTATTTAAGTGATTTTAATCAAAATTTCGAAATTTACATATTAAAGTGATTTTTGTTGTCGTAAAAAATAATATACCGTTTTTGGGGAAAATGACAAAAAATCTACAGAATGAATAATTTTGTTTACTTCCTACAAATAGGTATGATATAATCTGTGAAAAGATGTGAAAATGAAATAGTTTTCAACGTCTTTTTTGATTGAGAAATGTGGGGGTGATTAGCATACAAGAGAACACAAACTTGAACGCCGATAACCAAAATGACTATATCCTTGAGTTTCGGAATATTACAAAGCGATTTCCTGGGGTTAAGGCCTTAAGCGATGTAAATTTTGGAATCAAAAGAGGGACAGTTCATGTAATTGTAGGTGAGAACGGCGCAGGAAAATCCACGTTGCTAAAAATCATTAACGGCCTTTATACTGCAGACGAGGGCATGGCTTATTATGACAATAAACCACTTAAAGTAAATGGCCCTGCGGATGCACTGCAAGCCGGTATTTCAATGATCTATCAAGAGCTAAATATTATTCCCGAGATGACGGTGCTTGAGAATATGTATTTAGGAAGAGAAATAAAGTCGAAAGCATCAATATTTATCGACACTAAAAAAATGACTTCCGAAGCTGAGTCCTACATGGAGAGCCAAGGGCTTAAGTTTAATTTAAAAGACAAAATGAAAAATTTGTCTATAGCGGAAGCCCAGATGCTGGAAATCACAAAAGCTGTGTCGGCTAATGCAAAAATAATTCTTATGGACGAGCCCACCTCGTCTTTGACAGAAAAAGAGTTCAAATATCTTATGGATAAGATATTTGAACTTAAGGAACAAGGCATCACTATTATTTATATCAGCCATAAAATGGAAGAAATTTTCCAAGTGGGTGATTATATAACGGTGCTACGGGACGGTGAACATATTAATACCCTTCCTGCCGCAGAAACTGATATGACACATTTGGTAGAGATGATTGTAGGCAGAAAAATGACGGAAATATATCCGCCAAAAATTTGCGAAATAGGCGAAACTGTTTTGGAAGTGAAGGATTTCTCGCGAGAAGGTGTGTTTGAAAACATCAACTTTACCCTTAAACGTGGAGAGATTTTGGGTATGTCAGGGCTTATAGGTGCAGGCCGAACAGAGATAGCGCGTGCTATGATAGCAGCCGATGATAAAAATTCTGGTCAACTCTTTTTGAATGGTAAAGAAGTGAGTATTACCAGCATAGATAAGGCCATTGAAAACGGTATAGTAATGGTGCCTGAAGACAGGCGAAATCAAGGTCTTGTGATATCACACGCTGTGAATGAAAATATAAGTTTGGTAGCATACAAGCATGTTTTCCATAGTATGTTTATCAAGCATAAAGAAGTAAAAGAGATGGTGGATGAGATGATAGCAAAGCTTTCCATCAAAACACCCACTAAATCAACATTGGTTTCAACTTTGTCCGGTGGTAATCAGCAAAAGGTTGTACTGGGCAAATGGTTGTCTGTTTCTCCAAGTATACTGATATTGGACGAGCCGACCAGAGGTATTGACGTTGGCACCAAGTACGAGATATATAAATTGATGCATGAAATGTGTAACAATGGCGTTTCCATTATTTTGATTGACTCGGATTTGGAAGAGCTGATGGGTATGAGCGACAGAGTTGTTGTTATAAGTGACGGCAAGCTGGCAGGCACGTTGGAAAAAGATGAAATTAATGCAACTTCAATCATGAATTATGCCGTAGGAGGACATTAGTGTGGCAGATAAGAAAAAACGATTTTCGATAACTGAGATGTACCAAAAAGTAGGTATTTTATTCATACTAGTTTTATTGATAATAATTTGTTCTATTTTATCTCCTGTGTTTCTATCTAGTGCAAATATCCTCAACTTACTTACACAAACTGCTGTTGTTACCATCATTTCATGCGGAATAACACTTTTGATAATCACCGGCAACACCGATTTGTCGGCAGGCTCAATGGTGGCGTTGACCGGATGTGTGGGCATGGGAACGTATAAAGTAATTGCACAAGAGATGATGTTGCCTGTAGCAGTGGGTATTGTAGGCGCCTTTTTGATTGCAATTGCAATTTGTATAGTGCTTTATGCGCTGGCAGCAATTATAATCACCAAATACCAAGCACCGGCGTTTATTGTTACTTTGGCTATTAATACAGCGGCTCGTGGCCTTGCACTTATGTATACAGAAGCTAAGGTTATCAAAGATATAGGTGATATAGGTGTTGTGGGCCGCGGACGTATTGGTGACATTATACCGGTGCCTGTGTTGTTTATGATAGTTATAGCGCTTATCACATGGGTTATACTGACACAAACCACGTTGGGTAAGTATCTATATGCCATCGGCGGCAACATGGAAGCAGCCAAAGCTGCAGGTATTAAAACAAAAGCCACCATTATTAAAGCGTATATTATACATGCGGTATTTGTGGGTATTGCCGGAGTTATCTTTATGGCAAGGATTAATTCAGGGCAACCGGCAGAAGGTGTTGGGCTAGAGTTTGACGCCATCACGGCGGCAATCATAGGCGGCGCATCATTAGCAGGTGGTTCAGGTACAATTATCGGTACCATTATAGGCTCGTTAATTATAGGTATAATAAATAATATTTTAACACTTATGCTGGTTCAATCGTATTATCAGCAAATCATTACCGGTATTATCATTGTTTTAGCGGTGGTTATTGACATCATCACTAAAAACGGAAAACGCACATAATAACTTAAGTGTCCAAGCACTTTTCCGAGCGAAAGTGTTATAAACATAAACTGGAGGAAACAGTATGAAAAAGATTATAAGTTTGATTTTAGTACTTGTATTTGTATTTGTTTTGGCTTCATGTGGTACCGATAGTACTGCTACATCCACAGCAGCACCTGTAGAGTCTGCACCGGCAGCTTCAGAGTCTATGGCTGAAGAAGGCGAAGCAGAAGCTTCTGGCGATTTAGCAAAAGTTGCATTTATCTGCAAAGGCTACACAGATACATATACATATCTTGTTATGGAAGCCTTTAAAGCATATGCTGAAGAAAACTACTCCGACCTTTATACAGTAGATTACTTTGATGGCGAGATGAACAATGACACCATCAACAATCTTCTGGAAACTACCAATAACCAAGGTTATGATGTAATCATATTCCAACAAAATGATCCTGACACCCCTGTACCTGTAGTACAAGATATCGTTGCTGGCGGCACAAACGTTATCGTAACAGTTGGCCGTATCAATGACGAAGGCGAAAGCTTCTATCTTGACGCTGACCCCATCCAACAGGGTGCTGTACTTGTTGATTATGCTGTTGAAGAAGGTCTTGTAACTGAAGGCACAAACGTAGCTGTTCTGCGCGGCATGGACGGTACATTCCACTCCGAAGGCCGTACCGAAGGTTTTGTAACAGGCCTTGAAGCTGCAGGCGCTAACATCGTTGACAACCAAACAGCTAGCTGGTCCACAAGTGAAGCTCTTCCCATCGTAGAGAGCTGGTTGATTTCAAATCCTGAAATCGAAGCCATCTTTGCTTGTAACGACGACATGGCTCTGGGCGCAATCCAAGCAATGCAATCTGCTGACCGTATGGACATCAATGTGTTCAGCGTAGACGCAAATGAGCTTGGCTGTATCGAGCTGAAAAATGGCCGTTTGACCGCAACAGTTGCACAAGATACATTGGGCTATGCTCACACTCCTGCAGACTATGCAGCTGAGCTGATCATGGGCAACACTGTTGAAAACCAAGAACTTGATAGCGTTTTGATCTTGGAAGACAACGTTGATGAAATTCTTGAAGTAATCCATGGTTACACACAAGAAGAAATCGACGCCGTAATGGAATAAGATTTTATATCAAGTTTTATAAAAATCAAAGCGATAGTCGCTCGGCTATCGCTTTATTTTTTTGCGTCAATTTTTTCAAAAACATATTGACAAACCAGCTGATTTAGTATATTATTTCAAGTGAGTTAGCATAAACTAACCGATTGCTGCTATGACCCCGTAACATAGCAGTTTTTTAGAGAGATGCAGTTAGCCAAAACTAACTCATTAAAAGGAGGGAAAGCTATGAGTGTTGTCATTGTTGGTGGAAACGAATGTATGGAAAGAAGATACATAGATACTTGCAAGCAGTATGGGTGCAAAGCTAAAGTTTTTACAAAAATGAAGGGTGACATCAGAAGCAAGTTTGGCACGCCTGACATGATTATATTGTTTACAAACACTGTTTCGCACAAACTTGTAGCTTGTGCTAATTGTGAGGCTAAGCGGTGCAAGGCACGGATTGAACGTTCACATTCAAGCTCACTTTCGGCGCTTAAAAACATATTGGAGGCTATGTAAGAGGGTTATGATAAGTGAAAGATTGTTGATAGAGCATTGTTCGCTTACCTTGTCTAGCCTTAAAACTGCAAGTTTATTTACTGTGAAGTATCTAAGTATGGATAGTTTGCATTATGAAATAAAGTTTTGGAATCACAAGTTTCTTGATAAAGGCATTAAGATGGTTTTACTCAAAGCAGGAGATAGTTCGGCACTTATTTATTTATATAGAGAAGATATGCTGAAAAGTGATTTTGCAGATTTAAATGCTAAAGAGATACTTTCAGAGTATGGGTATGAAAACTTAAGCATAGAAAAAGCCATAAATAAACTTTCAAAAAGGCTTTCAACGTACGACGAATTTCCACACGAGATTGGGATATTCTTAGGTTATCCGCCAAATGATGTCAAGGGATTTATTTGTAATAGTGGTAAGAACTGTAGCCTGTGTAAGTACTGGAAAGTGTATGGAGAAAAAGACAAAGCACTGAAAAAGTTTGCAAAATATGATAAGTGCAAAGAAGTGTATAAACGCTTGTGGAAAGATGGACGGGATATTATAGAGCTCACTGTCAAAAAACAGTTGGCTGCTTGATAATATATAAAACCATTTTAGAAGGAGATTTTCATTATGAGTAAAGTAGCAGTGGTATATTGGAGTGGCACAGGCAACACAGAGGCAATGGCAAATTTTATAGCTGATGGTGCTAAGGGTGCCGGTGCAGAGGTTGCTGTTTTGACATCTGCTGAGTTCACAAAAGATATGGTGAGTGGATATGACAGCATCGCTTTTGGCTGCCCATCCATGGGCGCAGAAGTATTAGAAGAAAGCGAGTTTCAGCCAATGTGGGACGACGTGAAAGATAGTCTGGCCGACAAAAACGTATTACTTTTTGGCTCATATGGTTGGGGCGACGGCGAATGGATGAGAAACTGGGAAGAGGAAACCACTGCAAAAGCATTAGAAACATATATGTGCAATGAGACTCCGGACGATGATGCACAAGCTGCTTGCAAAGCGTGCGGAGAAAAGCTGGCATAAGCTTTATTAAAATAGAATAATACCACAGTAAACCCGAGAATTGCATCTTGGGTTTACTGTTATTGATGGGGGTATAAATGCAAAAGGAAGCAAGAAGGATATTAAATGTATCAAGAAGGTTACTGCTTGATACATCAAAAACAGAAAAGCAAATAGTGAAAATGCTATATGTCTCGGAAACTTATCTCAGGCAGTTGTATTTGCAAACCTTTGGGGTGCCACCTAAAAGATATATAAGAAGCGTAAAACTAAAAAAAGCAAAAACCCTGCTTAGAATCACCGATAAAAGCATTAGCATGATTGCATACGAAATAGGATATACAAACACAAGTAAGTTTAGTGAAGCGTTTAAAATTGTTTACAAAATAAACCCATCTGAATATAGAAAAGCTGTTAAGCACAAATAAAAATGCGGTTTTGGAGTGGAAAAAGCTGTAGTGGAAATGTATACTTATAAAACTAAAGACACAGGAGGCGTTGAAAATGTTGAGTTTTATTACAAAACAGCACAAGTTGATTTTTGCAGCAGGTGCGGCAGTTGGCGTGGCTGTTATAGGTGTACTAAAAACAAAAAAAGCTCGTGATCTTGCAGTTAAAAGCGTTGCCGGCGGCATCATGCTAAAAGATAAAGCACTGGAAACAGTAGCTAATATCAAAGAAGAAGCAGACGATATTGTATGTGAAGCAAAAACTGCGGCCCAGCAATGTTGCATAGATACAGAAAAATGCGAATGTGAAGACAAATGTGCTTGTGAGTAAGTACTATGTAGGGAGAAGTCTATGAAATATCACATAGTTTGTGATAGGCCCGCAAGGCTTCGAATTCGCTTTGGCAAATATATTATAACTAAGGAGCAGTCTTACGGTATATCCGAACTGCTTCTTTCTTTATCCGGGGTTGAAAACGTAGAAGCGAATGAGATAAACGGCTCGGTGCTTATCAAATATAGCAATGAAGATGTAAGAAATCGGATATTAAGCAAGCTTTCAGCGCTTAAGCTTTCTGATATAGAAGATGGTGTTCCGACAGAAGAACAAAGAGCAAGCATATTAGAAAAAGAAATTAAAAAGAAGATAGTAAAGCATTGCGCATTTCATTTTGCAAGGCAATTGTTTATGCCGGCTTCACTACACAGGATTTATACAGTTTCTCGTGCCGCTCCTTACATAATAGGTGGGATTAAAGCATTGTCGGCCAAAAAGATAAATGTTGAAGTTCTAGATGGCACGGCGATAGGTGCTTCATTATTGTCGAAAAACTACAAGACGGCTTCATCCACTATGTTTTTGCTTGGTCTTTCCGATTTGTTGCTTGAATATTCCAATTCAAGGGCAAGGCACGCCCTGGCTCAAAGCTTGACAATGAATGTCGATAAAGTATGGCTGGTGAAAGATGGAAAAGAAGTAGAAATTCATCACAGCGATGTTGCGGTTAAAGATGTTATCCGTATACGTAAAGGTAGCCTAATACCGATGGACGGCACCGTTGTAAGTGGAGATGCGCTGATAAACGAAGCTACAATGACGGGTGAGCCCATGGCCGTTCATAAAACTATAGATAGCACAGTTTTTGCAGGCACGGTATTAGAGGACGGCGAAATTGATGTAGAAGTTTTAAGCTTGAGAAATGATTCTCGTATAGCTAAAATTGTAAACCTTATTGACACAGGTGAGAAAGAGAAAGCTTTGGTACAAGGCAGGGCCGAAAGGCTGGCTGACGACATAGTTCCGGTAAGCTTTGGATTGTTTTTAGTCACGTTAGCCCTCACAGGGAGCCTGACAAAAGCGTTATCTGTGCTTATGGTGGATTTCTCATGTGCTATTAAACTTACAACGCCGATTACCGTTATATCTGCGCTTAAAGAAAGCGTTAATCATGAAGTTTTGGTAAAAGGCGGGAAATATCTTGAAATTTTATCAAAAGTTAATACAGTGGTATTTGATAAAACAGGTACGCTTACAAACGCAGTTCCTAAAGTGTCGAAAGTGATATCGGTGAATGACAAGTATTCGCAAGACGATGTACTGAAAATTGCCGCATGCCTTGAAGAGCATTTCCCACACAGTGTGGCGGCATCTATTGTTAGCGAAGCAAAAATGCGTAATATTCACCATCCCGAAAAGCACGGAAAAGTTGAATATATTGTGGCGCATGGAATTGCAAGCCTTTACAATGATAAGCATGCTGTAATTGGTAGTAAACATTTTGTTTTTGAAGATGAAAATGTGCCATGTCCTAAAGATAAAGGCGAGTGGATCAATACCCAGATTGGAAATGACAGTGCAGTGTATCTTGCGGTAGATAACGAGCTTGTCGGTGTTATTTGTATAAATGATCCGCCAAGAGATGATGCGAAATTCACTATCGATATGCTTCGTCGCGAGGGTATAAAAGATATAATCATGATTACAGGAGATAGCGAAAACAATGCAAAATATACAAGCGAAGTATTAGGCATTGATAGGTATTATGCTTCGGTTTTACCTGATGAGAAGGCTGAAGTAATAGAAAAGCTGAAAGCTGAAGGCCGAGTTATATTAATGGTTGGTGACGGGATAAATGATACGCCGGCGCTTAGCATAGCAGATGTTTCGCTCACTCTCAACGGATCGTCTGATATAGCAAGAGAAGTGGCAGATATTACTGTGCTTTCGGACGAACTTGCAAAAATAATTGAAGTAATAAGACTGTCAAAAAAACTTATGCAAAAGATATACAGGCAATATGGAATAATAGTATCTTTTAACACAGCGCTTATTATTCTTGGTATTTTTGGTACAATCATGGCAGGCACATCTGCGTGGCTTCATAATGCATCGACCATTATGCTGACACTTACATCCGCAAGACCTGTAATGAAAAAAGAAGATACAATAAAACTTTTGGAGGCGCAGGATAATGAATCAACATAAATTTTGGTCATATTTGGCAGTGTTTGCAATGATTATGTGTATTTGGACAGGGTATAAGCATAAATAACCACTGATTGATTTTGTGCAAAGCCTATAACTAGATGGTGGAAATCTTGTGCGAATAAGGTTTTCACTATTTTGTTGCATTTACCAGGATTAATGTTTAAAATTAGACGATGAGTATGAGAAAAATAAAATGCAGACGATTTGACATTTGAGCTTAAAACTGTTAAAAATACTGATAGTGTCGTTATTTGACTTACTAATAGAATAAGGACTCAGTATACAAAACACATAAAATGTAATATCTAGTCGGAGACAAGTAAATGACAATAATAAGTATAATTTTGCTATCAATAGGGTTGGCGGTAGACGCAGGGTGTGTATGTACGAGCAATGGTCTTATATACAAACCAAGCACAATTAAATCGGCCGAAATAGCGCTACCGTTTGCGATTTTTCAGGGGATAATGCCTCTTGTTGGATATTTCGGGATAGGGGTTTTTCCGGATGAGTTGTTTAGGTACAATCATATAATAGCATTTTTGCTGCTATGTCTTGTGGGGATGAAGATGCTGGTTGATGGCATTAAGTCCCCCATTACGGAATGTACACAAGAGGTTCCAAAACAATTCACAATTAAAATCATGATTACGCAGGCGGTTTCAACAAGCATAGATGCCTTGACTGTGGGAATAACACTTGGAAATCAAACAATACCATTTATGCTCAAGGCTGTCGTGATTATAGCAATGATTACTTTTGGCATGTGTTTTGCAGCTGTTATCATAGGAAAAAAAATAGGCACAAAACTTAACAACAAAGCGGAAATTATTGGTGGGGTAGTGTTGCTATTAATTGCTGTAAAATTACTTATAGATGGAATTTAAAGGGCCTAAGCAGAACTGGTTTTAATCGTGGGAGATTATTGTATTTATAATACTCTGCATTGGTTGCTACACAACAATTTTAAAGAATGAGTTGGGTATTAGCTTAAAAGTAATATAACTTGGTATATTAAGTAAAAAGTATTGACAGAGATGGGTATATGAAGTATAATTATTTTTGCTGTCATATCCGGGTGTGGCGCAGTTGGTAGCG
>CAYJIC010000009.1:0-35258 GCA_964370155.1 uncultured Oscillospiraceae bacterium | reverse complement strand
TCACTGCCAAAACGTCTATCAGCTCACCTATCCGATATGCCAAGTTTTCAGGAGACACTCCAAAAAGCACTGCGTAAAGAGTATCATTTTCTTGCCTAAAACGCAATCTGGTGTGTTTTCCTTCGCTTATCGAATATACAGCATCCAACGTTGCGTTCTTTATCCAAAATATAGGTTGCGGATTTCCACTTCCACATGGCGCCAGCCGCTGTAAGCTTTGCACTTCTTTCACCGACAAGTCCGAAATCTGCACCATGGCATCTGCCCAAACTGCCGGTAGTTTCGGCACAGGACTATTTTCAGCCGCCCACTTATTCACTCTTTTTCGGAACTGCTTTACATACTCTTTTTTAAGTGAAAACCCTGCTGCCAAATCATGCCCACCAAATCGAAGCAAAATATCTTCGCACGATGAAATAGCACCATGCAACGAAAACCCACCAAAACTGCGTCCGCTACCACGGCCTTCGTCTTCATCAAAAGAAATAGCTATGGATGGTTTTGCATATTTGTCCACCAGCCTTGAGGCCACAATACCAATAACGCCCTGATGCCATCCCTCACCCCAAATTACCAGCACACGAGATGCAGCCAAATCCGGGTCTTGTTCAAGCTGTTTTTCAATTATTTCCAGTATCTCTTGTTCGGCCGCTTGTCGAGATATATTTTGCTGTTGCAAGTTTTCTACCAGCGTGGCCGCCTCGTCTTCATCTTCGGCTAAAAGCAATTGCAATGCTGTCGTTGCATCGTCCATTCTTCCCGCCGCATTCAGTCTTGGAGCCATGCCATACGATATGTTTTCCACTGTGATAGCTCTGTCTTTCCATCCGCAAGCTTCAATAAGCGCCGCAAGACCTGCGCGTTTTGTTTCCTTCAGCGCCGCCAGGCCCGCCCTCACTATCACGCGATTTGCCCCTTTAAGCTTCATCACGTCCGCCACAGTACCAATGGCTGCCAAATCGCCATACATCGGCAACAATTCTTGTGGCTGACACCCTTCCAGCGCCGCCAACAGCATAAACGCCACCCCGGCACCTGACAAATTATCAAGACCACTTTCATCATCCTGCCTGCATGGATCAACCAATGCATCGGCCGCAGGCAACCTATCCTCATACGGCAAATGGTGGTCTGTCACCACCACCGACACCCCACGTTCATTAGCCCTTTCAATGGCCTCAAATGCCGTGATGCCGTTGTCTACCGTAATTATAAGTGAAATTCCTTTATCCGCCATGGAATCCACCTGTGATACTGATAGTCCATAATCGTCATCATTGCGCGACGGCAGCTTGTAAAACACCTGTGCGCCACAGCTTTCAAGATATGTATACACAAGCGCTGTAGATGTTATTCCGTCTACATCATAATCTCCAAATACGGCGATCATCTCTTCATTTTCTATTGCGTGAGTGATACGATCCACCGCTTTTTCCATATCAGCAATGGTCATTGGGTCGGGAAGATATTCCTCTTCACACAGCATGTCAGACACTTCTTGTGCGCTTTTCATGCCACGAGCTGTCAGCACTTTGCACAACAATTCTTCCGTATTCATTTCAGCCATCAGCGCCACTGTGTTTTCTTCGTCACTGTCATGCACTTTCCACTCTCTGTACAGCATAGAGGATTCTCCTTTCCCTTTATTTTTTTATATCCACTTATTTACACACCAATATTCGGGGTATATCGCCGGATAATAGCATGTGCTACTTTTATACCGTCCACCGCCGCACTCATTATTCCGCCGGCGTATCCTGCACCCTCACCACATGGGTAAACGCCCGAAAGGCTTTCACTTTCCATCTGTTCGTCTCTTGGCATACGTACAGGCGACGATGTTCTTGTTTCCACTCCACTAAGGACAGCATCCTTTGTATCAAACCCGGGAAGCTTTCTTCCAAAATCTGCAATACCCGCCTTCAACGCATCACTTATATCACCGGAAAAAATCGTATCCAGCGATGCACCCGTCACTCCTCTTGGATACGTGGGCACAACACGTCCTTGCGTAAATGTTGTTTTTTTGTTTAGAAAATCGCCCACTGTTTGTGCCGGCGCAGAATAGTTTTTTCCTCCTGCTATGAAAGCCGCTTTTTCTAAGTTTCGCTGAAACTGTATCCCACCAAAAGGCCCGTCCTCAAAATCATTTGGCCCAACATTCACCACCAGTGCTGCGTTTGCATTTTTGCCGCTTCTTGCATGCATGCTCATGCCGTTTGTTACAACGCCACCTTCTTCACTGGCCGCGGCCACCACCTGACCGCCCGGACACATGCAAAACGTGTACACTCCACGCTTGCCATGCCTGGTAGACAGCTGATATTCTCCAGCTGGCAACGATTTATGGCCGGCTGCTTCGTGATAAAGGCCTTTGTCTATATCCTCTTGCAAGTGCTCAATTCGCACCCCGACTGAAAACTGTTTTGGCAAAAGCGTAACACCCCTACTGTTCAAAACACTGAAAGTGTCCCTTGCAGAGTGTCCGTTTGCCAGCACAAGTATACCGCATGGTATTTCTCCGTTTGTGGTATCAAGACCGTTCAGTAGTCCATTTTTCAGCTTGATGTCTGTCATTTTGGTGGCAAACATCACCTTCCCACCAAGTTCTTGTAGTCTTTTTCGCAATGTCACAAACACATCGCGAAGTTTATCTGTACCGATATGCGGTTTCGCACGCCACGCAATTTCTTTTGGTGCTCCGGCCGAGAGCAAAGTATCTATCACTCTGCCACAAAGCGCATCACCTATCCGGCTAACCAGTTTGCCATCAGAAAAAGTACCTGCACCACCTTCGCCAAACTGTATGTTTGTATCCTTCAATAGTGTGCCGCCTTCTTCAAACGCCTTAACTGCCAGCGCCCGTTCCTCCATGGGCATGCCACGTTCCAGTACAACAGGCTCAAAGCCTGCCGCGGCAAGCTCCAGCGCACAAAACAGCCCTGCAGGACCAAGCCCACATACCACCACTTTACCCGGCAGAGCCTCTTTTCCTCGTGATAGAGAAATTTCTTTTTTCTCTACCACACGCACCCCTGCGCGCTTGGTGCATTTTTCTGCCAGCTTTTCACTTTTTAACGTCATCGCCACAGAATACACCAAAACAGGCTCTTTACGCCTAGCGTCCACCGATATTTTATGCGGGCGCATACTTTCAACCTGACTTTTGTAAACGCCTGCTTTACGTAAAGCTTTTTCGTAGGCATCTTCCCATTGCGATTGCAAAGGCAGCCTTATCTCTTGCACCAATATCATCATTTAATCATCCACCGAAACATCACACACCACACTATAGCTTTCTATAGGAATCACCATGTCGGCACCCGGTATTTCCACCCTGGCAGGTATGGTCTGCTGCCCCACGCTTGTGACAGACATGTCAAACGCATCCACCTCTACAAATATATCATCAGATGTCAATGTATTGATTTGCTCTGCCTCGCCTATCAGTTTCACCGTAATGGTATCTTGCACCGGAGTAATTGTGGCATTTGGCAAACCATTTACCACACGGATATTGTCCACTACAATCGTTTTTTCCACCAGTCCTGTGGTATCAAACGATACAACCACTTCTTTAAGCTCGTCATAAATACGCAGTCCGTCGGGCAAACTGATATTTATCGGTGCCTGCCATCCCAGTGTCAACTCCGATATATTAAACGTGTCTATTGGATATGGCACTTGCAAGTTTTCAAATAGCTCTGTACTACCTGCCACTTGTACGGTATCTTCCGACAAGCTTATCCTTGCGTCAAACCACTCCATGTCAAGTTCTTTTGGTTGGCCGATAAAATCCACCACCACTCCAATGGTTCGAATTTCCAAAATCGGTATTTCCACATTTACTTGTTCAGGCGTTACCGTTACTCCCAGCTCTAAAGGATCCAGTTCTTCTCCTGCCTCGTCAAGCAATAACAGCTCTACTTCGCCGCTTTCCGCCTGATACAGTTTTCTGGTACTACGCTCTTCCTGCACAGTTATTTTTGCCACCACTTGAACTATCAAATCCACTTTACTTTTCGGCCCTACTATTGTCACCTGGGCAGGATCGGCCCGTACTGACTCGTTGTCTTTGAAAAAGTTCTCCGCCGGGGTAACTCCGCTAGAGTCCACATTCACAGCGAATGTTTTACGCTCCACTGCTTCAAAGGTCATGGTGACCGATGTTTTAGGATTTTCTGTCAAAGAATACCCCTCGCTCCTCACGCTCCACCCATATATAGAGAACGTAGCGGTAGACACCTTGCTCACACGGATGGGTATCTCATACACGCCCGGCTCAGTCACTTGGCTATAGTCAGGGTAGGCTGTCACCGAAGTATTATCAAGCAGGCCCAGCTGAGAGCCGTCTCCGCGTACGTCCACATCCACATATAGCTCTTCCGGCGTATCTACTATTTGCAAGTTTTGTTCTTCATAAACTTCTTTACTGCGGTTATAGTCTATCAATACATTTGTCAGTTCGCGCTCGTCTGCAGGCATGATGAAGCCGGCCACAACCACCCAAAAAACAAATGCGACCATAAACGCTATTAAAATAATAACTCTTTTATCGTCAAGCAAATTAGTTTTATTTTTCTTTTGCTCGGGCATCGGCAGCCTCCTTTGAATCTTTCAAAAACAGCCCTCTTATCTTCGTTTTCATTTTATGCAATTTGCCTTTTTTTACATTTTTTGTCGGAGCAGGCGCTACTTCACTAATCAAAAGATTAAACAGGTTTTGCCTATCCATTCTACGAATCATCACTCCGCTTTTTGCCAGTGAAATGACACCTGTTTCCTCGCTGACCACCACTACCACGGCATCTGAGTTTTCGCTCATGCCCAGTGCCGCTCTGTGCCTGGTGCCCATATCTTGGCTAATTTCCATGTTGTTCGACAGTGGCAAGAAACATCCTGCCGCTTCAATTTTTGCGTCTCTTATCACCACAGCGCCGTCATGTAGCGGTGTACCAATATGAAAAATCGTGTTCAACACCTCCACGTTCACGTCGCTTTTCATCGACGTTCCTGTGTGAATGATTTCTACTAGGTTTGTGCGCCTCTCCAGCACCATCAGCGCACCCACTTCTTCTTCAGCCATGCGTTCGGCCGCATCACATACCGCAGATATAGCCTTTTGCCATTCTGTGCGCATTCCATCTTCCATCGCTCTTGGTTGCAAAAGCTTACTAAGCGAACTGTTGGCGCTACCCACCTGCTCAATCACCCTACGTAGCTCGGGCTGGAATATAACAGCCAGCACCACAATACCAAAGCTCATCACTGTATTCAAAACAAACGTAAGGGTACGCATATTGGTTAAAATAGTGATAACATACACCACTAATAACAGCCCTACGCCTTTCAAAAGCTGTGCCGCACGGGTATCTCTTACCAAAACAATCAGCTCATAAACCAAAAATGTAACAATTAAAATATCCAATATGTCACCAAAGCTGACCCTGCTGAATAACAATTGTAGCCTGCTGGTGAAATCGCTGAACAACCCGTCTGTTACTATCACAGCGCACCTCCTTTGTATGTTTTAGAGCTTTCATGTACACATTATATCATTTTGATGTTTTATCACACTTTTATATGTACTTTGACAGTTAATTATACCACAAAATCACAAGTTTTCCAATAAAAAACTTGTGAAATATGCCCTGCACACATATATAAACACACTAATAGTAATAACTTATCGCGGTTTATTTCCGATTCATCACCACCACACAGTGTGCGGCTATGCCTTCTTTTGCGCCGGTAAATCCAAGCCCTTCTTCGGTGGTTGCTTTGATGGAAACATTCTCCCTGGGTGTGTTCACCGCTCGTGCTATGTTTTCACGCATAGCCTGTATATGCGGTGCCAGTTTTGGCTCTTGGCACAACAAAGTAGTGTCTAAGTTCCCCACAACATACCCATTTTCTTCGCATATTGTCGTCACTTTTTCAAGCAGTTTGATACTATCGGCATTGTGATAGTCACTGTCTGTATCCGGAAAATGCCTTCCTATATCTCCCAATGCCAACGCGCCCAGCATGCCATCCATCACCGCATGCACCAGCACGTCTGCATCCGAATGCCCCAAAAGACCTTTCTTGTAAGGTATATCCACCCCACCAAGTATCAGCTTTCGATCCTCTGTCAAGCGATGTACATCATACCCGTGGCCAATACGCATCATGGTGTTTTCACCCCCGTTTTGTGGTAAATCGTCAACAGTAGTTATCTTTCGATTAGTTTCTTCACCCATGCTTAGATACACCGCATGTCCGGCATTTTCCATTATCATACAGTCGTCAGTGATATGGCCACTTTCTATCTGTTTTTCTTTTTTAAGCGCCTCTAAAAACAACGCCCTGTCAAACACTTGTGGCGTTTGTATCCTGAAAACATCTTCCCTGTCCATCGTTTGGCACACAAACCCATCTTTTGCACGTTTTATCGTGTCTTTCATAGGCAAAGCCGGAGCCGCCGCACCATGCTTTTTCGCCGCGTCAATGGCATCCGTTATCACTTTTTGCGAGACAAACGGACGCGCCCCGTCATGAATGGCCACCATATGTGCGCTGGGGCAAGCACTCACTCCCGCCACCACCGACGCTGTGCGGGTGGCGCCACCACTCACCACCGTGACAGGCTTTTGCATCGGATAGCTTTTCAACATTTTTTCTACGTCTGCCTTATTTTTGCCCGCCACCACTACAATGTCATTTATATCAGGGTGATTCATCATGGCATTTATCGACATGTACAGCACTTCTTTGCCATCTATTTTTGCAAATAGCTTGTCAAACCCCATGCGTGTGCTGTTTCCTGCCGCTACTACCACCGCTGTCACACTTTGTTTCATGTTCTAAAACTCCCATCAAGGCCTTACTTTACATATAATTATAAACTTTTTTTATTTGAAAATCCAATTATTTATCTTTTTGCTATTAACCACTTGCAAACTTCACTTATTTAGTATACATTATATTAAAGATGATATGCAACCCTGCATGAATGGAGACACTATGAAAACCGAGAAATTCACCGTCACAGGTATGAGCTGTGCCGCTTGTGTGGCTAATATTGAAAAGGCTGTGAAAAAGCTGCCGGGTATTGAAAAAGCCGAGGTTAGTTTGCTTACAAATTCTATGACAGCTACTTTTGATGAAAATTCAGTAAATGCCACACAAATTATAAACACAATAAATTTAATCGGATATAAAGCCGGTGTTGAAAAAGCCGATGGTTCCGATAAAAGTGAGCCCATGACAGATGCGCAAAACCCGATGCAGGCGGAACTTGAATCAATGAAAAAACGTCTTATCGGATCTTTTATTTTCCTGATACCTCTCATGTATGTCAGCATGGGACACATGATTGGTCTTGCTTTACCGTCTTTTTTAACCGGTCATGAAAACGCCTTGTCTTTTGCCCTCACCCAGTTTTTGCTCACTTTACCCATTGTTTTGCTGAACCATAAATATTTCACCGGTGGGTTTCGTTCCCTGATAAAGCGCGCACCAAACATGGATAGCCTGATTGCACTCGGTGCCGGAGCGGCAATTGTGTATGGTATTTTTGCTATGTATCGCATCAGTTGGGGGCTCGGCCATGACCAAACAGATATCGTGACACACTATATGCACGAGCTGTATTTTGAAAGCGCCGCCACCATTTTAACCTTGATAACACTGGGCAAAACGCTGGAAGCTATCAGCAAAGGCCGCACCGGTGCGGCTATTTCTTCACTTTTAAACATGGCGCCAAAAACCGCTTTGCTATATAACGATGGCGTGGAAGTCGAAGTACCTTTAGATCAAGTGGTGGCCGGCGACATTTTAGCCGTGAAGCCTGGTGCACGTATTCCCACAGACGGCATCATTGTTGACGGGCACGGTACGGTGGACGAAAGCGCCCTGACAGGCGAAAGCATCCCAGTGGATAAATCTGCCGGAGACGCTGTGACCGGTGCTACTGTGAACACCGGCGGATTTTTCACCATGCGAGCTTCACGTGTTGGAAAAGACACCACCTTAGCGCAAATTATTGCACTGGTAGAAGAAGCCGGTGCTTCTAAGGCACCCATTGCACGGCTAGCCGACAAAGTCTCCGGTATTTTCGTGCCAACGGTTATTGCCATTTCCCTTGTTTGTTTTGCTGTTTGGTTTTTCACAGGCGCAGGGTTCGAATTCGCCTTGGCCAGGGCCATCACCGTTCTTGTCATCTCTTGTCCTTGTGCGTTAGGGCTTGCCACACCTGTGGCCATAATGGTAGGTAGTGGACGCGGAGCCAAAAACGGCATTTTATACCGCAACGCAAGCGCACTGGAAACCCTTTCGGGCATCGACACCGTCGTGCTGGACAAAACCGGCACCGTCACTGAAGGCAAGCCAAAACTCACCGATATCATCGCATACGACATGCCTCAAAGTGATTTTTTGGCACTGGCCGCAGGCATGGAACAAAAAAGCGAACACGCCGTGGCTCTAGCCATTTTATCTGCCGCCGAGGCCGAAAATATTACACCTTTGCCAACAGATAGCTTTGATTCTTTGTCAGGCCTCGGTATTCGTGCCACCATATCAGGCGCTGTTTATCTTGCAGGAAACGCCCGCCTTATGCAAGATCACGACGTTTCCATAAAGAAAGCCTATGAGCTTTCAAAAGAACTTGCGCAAGACGGTAAAACCCCGTTGTTTTTTGCTAAAGATGGTGTTTTAATCGGCCTGCTCGCCATTGCCGACTTACCAAAACGCACCAGCGCCGCGGCAATTTCTGTTCTTCGACAAAGTGGAATCAGGGCTATAATGCTGACCGGTGACAACGCCGTGACTGCCGAGGCTGTCCGTAAAACAGTGGGGCTTGACGAGGTAATTGCCGAAGTATTGCCACAAGACAAAGACAGAATTATTCAAGATCTTAAAAATAGTGGTCACAAGGTAGCTATGGTAGGCGATGGCATCAATGATGCACCCGCCTTGGTGCGTGCCGACGTAGGTATCGCCATTGGCGCAGGCACAGATGTAGCTATAGAAAGCGCTGATATTGTTTTAATGAAGAGCGATTTAGGCGATGTGGCAGTTGCTCGTGATTTGTCAAAGTCTGTTTTACGCAATATAAAGCAAAATCTATTTTGGGCATTTTTTTACAATATCATCGGCATTCCTATTGCGGCCGGGCTGCTTTACCCAGCATTTGGAATCACCCTTAATCCAATGTTTGGCGCCGCCGCAATGAGTCTTTCCAGCGTGTTTGTGGTCACAAACGCACTTAGGCTGAATTTATTCAAGGCAAAGCCTCTACCAATAGCAGATTCCATCTCATCTTCTTTTGTTATTTCAAAATCTTCACCCA
Source organism: uncultured Oscillospiraceae bacterium (assembly GCA_964370155.1). Classification (GTDB taxonomy): domain Bacteria; phylum Bacillota; class Clostridia; order Oscillospirales; family Ruminococcaceae; genus JAAYCI01. The sequence continues at coordinate 25,924 of CAYJIC010000009.1, read as the reverse complement.
TAATACAACCAACAGATAAGGAGGACGCATTTGTGGAAAAAACAATGACTATCGATGGTATGAGCTGCGGACATTGCAGTTCTCGTGTACAGGCAGCATTGTGTGAGCTTTCCGGTGTATCGGCCGAAGTCTCTCACGAAAACGGCACGGCCAGCGTGAAAATCAGCGGTAACGTCACTGATGATCAGCTAAAAAAAGCTGTTACCGATGCCGGATATACCGTCACAGGCATCTCTTAATTCATCCACCTTGTTCAAAATTATGTACTTACAACAAAACCGCCATTTCTACTTTTGCAAAAGCAGAAATGGCGGTTTACCATTTTTCACATTACATTTTATTCATTTGCGCTATCAGTTGTCCCGGTATCTTATTAAGCGGTAGTTGAGTAACCACTGCACCTTTTTGATATGCCACCATCGGCATACCATAAACCACACATGTCGCCTTGTCTTGCCCGATAGTATATGCACCGGCTTTACGCATACGCAAAAGACCTTCAGCGCCATCGCCGCCCATACCCGTCAATATAATCCCCACACTGCGTTTTGCCGCCTTTTCTGCCACTGAATTGAACAAAACCTCTACGCTGGGTCTATGTCCGTTTACTTTCTCGCCGGGTTTTTGCGACACATAATACCCACTTGCATCCTTTTCAAGGCGCATCTGGTTATCACCCGCCGCTAAAAGCATCAGGCCCTGCTCCACACGATCTCCATTTTTTGCTTCTCTTACCCGCATTTTACATTCGCGGTTCATTCTCTCGGCATACATGGCCGTAAAACCTGCCGGCATATGCTGCGTTATTACTATTCCGGGGAAGTTTTGTGGCAAATTTCGTACTACTTCAAGGGTTGCGTCTGTTCCACCGGTAGATGCGCCTATAGCCACCACTACATCTTTATGTGTACGTGTCAGCACACCTACGCTTGCCGCTTGCACCGGCGCTTTACTAAGCACCGACTTCGCGCCCACGTTTGCCTGCGCCGCCACACGTATAGCCGAAAGCATACGCAAAAAGAAAAGCGAGCTGGGCTCACCGGGGGCAGGCTTTGGGATAAAATCCACTGCACCGTTCGCAAGTGCTGTCAATGTCATTCCGGGCGTGCCTGAAATAACCAACACCGGTATCTTATGGCGTGGAAGCAACGCTTTCAAAAACTCTATACCGTTCATTTTAGGCATTTGTACGTCACAAATTATAACGTCCGGGCTAGCCCCGGCCACTTTAGTCAAAGCATCTTCACCATTTGTCGCCGTACTTACCACTGTCATTCTCGGATCTTTTTCCACCGCCGCTTTCATTGCACCCATGAACAATAGCGAATCGTCCACAAGCATAACTTTTATTGGACCCACTTTAAATTCCCCCATCTAACTGTGCTCTTAATGTCTATTTTTCTCTTTGATAAATAGACGGCTTCACCATTTTAAACTCACTGACACCCCTGTCGATGTTTTCCGAATGGCTGATGAAAAAATATTGTTTTGGCGCCACCCATTGGTAAAATCTATTTATCAAATCATTTTTGCGTTGTTTTTCAAAGTATATCATAACGTTACGACAGAAAATAATTTCAAATGGAGCCTTAAACCTAAACGGTTGCATCAAATTCACCGCACGAAATGTGACGCAAGAACGTACTTTTTCTTTGACTCTGTAGTTTTCTTCGTCCACTTTGTCAAAATATTTTTCTGCCCATCCTGCAGGAAGCTCTTGTAAACTTTTCACAGGATATATCGCCGTTTGTGCCAGCGCAAGCACTTTTTGAGATATATCACTGGCCAAAAGCGCCACTTTAGGTGCAGCACCTTTTCCCGCATAGTAGTCTAAGATCGTCATTGCCAATGTATACGGCTCTTCGCCTGAAGAGCACCCTGCACTCCACACACGGATCTCGCTTCTTTTGCCCGCCTTATCAAGATCGGGCAACAATGTGTTTTGAATGAAGTCAAAATGTTCTTTTTCTCGCATAAAAAACGTCAAGTTGGTGGTAAGCTTATTTAGCAGTAAATTAACCTCAACACCGCTTTTATCCGACATCACATAATCAATATACTGCGTATAATTTTGGAAACCTTTTTGCAAAATTGTACTATGCAGGCGCCCCTGAATAAGCACTCTCTTTTTTGATAAATCTATTCCAAATGTATCCAGTACATAATCTCGTAAAGTAACAAATTCTTTATCTGTCAACTCTATCATAACGCCCTACCCTCTCATTTGTACCTGTCCGGTCTACCATTTTCCATCTTCAAGATAAACCTTGTGCCTAACTAAACCGGCATAATCCGCTGTTGTAACAAAGCGGTACTGCTTTCTCCACAGTACCGCTCAAACAAGCATTATCTGTACCTAATTAGTCAAAATGCAAAATATTGTCATCTTCTAATATTGTTTCCACATTCAGGCACATTACCAACCTGTCGCCAACTCTTGACACACTGGTCATATATTTGTTTGTGTTCACTGTGGAGAACTGTGGCAAGGAAGAACTTGTCACCGAGTCGGTTTTTATGACATTAGACACCCTATCCACCGATAAAGCCACCTGCATATCGCCCAGCTGAGCAATAATAAAGTTTGTTTGATCGTCATACTCTCTTTCAGGCTGTCCAAACTTCAGGCGCATATCCACCAGCGGCATAATTCCACCACGCAGGTTTATAACACCCCGCACATACGGTGGCGTGCCCGGCACTTTTGTGATCGCCTGCACATTGATAATCTCAATCACATTAGTAAGTGGAAGTCCATATATCGTGTCACCGATAAAAAACGTCAGAGACTTACCTTCCAGTTCATCACGATCGTTTGTGTCAACTACCTTGGTATTTGCTTTGCTCATTTTCGCAAACCCCTTTCTTATCTCATATCACAAAGGCTTAATAGCCCGAACGCGACATATTATCTGTACTGTAAGCACCCAGCAGGCTGCTGACATCCAAAATAAGACTAATAGACCCGTTGCCCCTGATAGTACAACCGGAGAAGCCAAGATTTTTAATATTGTAACGATCGAAAAACTTCGGGAAACTCTTTACCACCACTTGCTGCTCGCCAATAAGCCTATCAGTGAAAATACAAGCCGAGCTCTCTCCGCTTTCCACGATAATCAAAATGCCATCCGACAATTCTGTCACTTCTGTGTCGATATTGTATATTTGGTGTAGGCGAATGATAGGATAGGTAACCCCACGTACCATCACCATTTCTGTGCCGTCGGTGTCATACAAAAGTTCTGTTTCCGGGCTGAACTTATATATCTGAGATATAGATGTAATAGGAATTGTGAATATGTCGTCCGACACACCGATTTCCATGCCATCCACGATAGCAAGCGTCAACGGGATTTTAATGGTGAACGTTGTGCCTTTGCCAAGCACCGAGTCCACACTTACCGTACCGCCCAGCTTTTCGATATTTTTACGCACCACATCCATGCCAACACCACGTCCGGAATACTCCGTAACCACTTCGTTGGTGGAGAACCCAGCTGTCATAATCAGGCCAAATGCGTCTTTGTCTGAATATTCGCTACGTGGCTTTGTCAAAATACCATTGCGCTCGGCTTTATCTAAAAGCACTTCGCGATTAAGGCCTTTACCGTCATCACCCACAGTGATAACAATATTGCTACCAACGTTCTGAGCTTGCAATGTTACTTTACCCTGTTCAGATTTAGCCGCCGCTCTTCTTTTATCCGGTGGCTCGATACCATGGTCCATAGAGTTACGAATCATGTGCATCAAAGGATCAGCAAGCACATCGGTAATGCTCTTATCCACTTCGGTTTCGCCGCCAATAGTAATCAGTTCGGTGTTTTTGCCCAGGTTTTTGTTCATATCGCGAACAATACGTCCCATTTTCTGGAATGTACCTGTCAGCGGCACCATGCGAATACTCATTACTATATCTTGCATTTGGTCTGTAAGCTTACGTAGTTGACGTGCACTTTTGCTGAAGTTTTCCAGCTGCAAATCTTTCAAATCCGGGTTTGAAGCCACCATACTCTCGGCAATAACAATCTCACCCATGATATCCACCAAGCTGTCGATCTTCGACTGGTTGACGGAAATAAGGCTTTGTTTGCCCGGACTTGCCGGCGCTGCTGCCTTTTTAGGCGCTGCTGCCGGTTTTGCAGACTCTGGCTGAGCTTCTACTTTTTCAGCTACAACAGGTTGCACATCTTCCACAGCCGGCGCTTGTTTTTGTTCTTGTTTTTGTTCTTGTTCTTCTGCTGAGTCCTGCACTTCTTCATAGCTTATTATATATGTATCTTCTTCTATCAAATGATGTAGCAAACTCATATCTCCGCTATACTTGATGCGGAATAAAAACCCGTTGTCAATAATTTGTTGCATCGCTTCCGGGTTGCTTTCCGGGTTTTCTGGCACAGTTTGCACCACTTCGCCATATTCCTTCAAGGCGTTTACCAGCATGAAAGCACGCACATTTTCAAGGCTTTCTTCTTGGAAAAACACTCGGAATACACGCTCGTCATCTGCTGCAGGCTCTGCCACAACAGCAATATCAGCTGCTGCAGGTGTCGCCACGGGTGCTGCGGCGGCGGCCTCGCCTTTCAGCACAGCTATCTCGCATTTTATAACAGAGGTTAGTTCTGTTGTATCGCCACTTTCATATCCATCCGGATCTTCTTGCACATTCCCAAGTTCCTGCCGCAGAAAGTCTGATAATTGAAACAAAATATCAAACACAATATCCGTGCTACTCCCCGTCATTTTACTCGGGTCATCGCGGATGATAAAAAACATGTCCTCAGCTTTATGCGTCATTTCACCTATGTCGGACAAGCCCATCATGGCTGCCGAGCCTTTTATGGTGTGCATGGCGCGAAAAATCTCATTGATCTGATCATCAGTAAAAGACTTTTCTTTTTCTGCTTCCAACAGTATTTCATCCAACTGATCCAATAGCCCTGTGGTTTCAAAAATAAAAGTGTCCAGCATTGGCCGCATGCTCTCATCAATCACGCTCATAAAATGTCACCTACTTTTCCATTATCACTAATACATCACTTTCAGTTTAGCGTCCTTACCGATATGTACATTTTCTGACTTTGAACCAAATATATAAACAAATTCTATTACCACAAATTCATTATAACGTCATTTGCTCACATGTGCAATATACATTCATTGAGATTTTACACTTTACTCAAATTGTTAATAGTTTTCTAATTTTTAGTACAATTTTGTCGTTTCAAACTGCTTTTTTTTCATTTTTCTGTACCTTATTTGATTTCCATGGTACACTGATGTTAATAATATTTTATTTTTGCCGATATTATTTTTAATACTTAAATTATTTTTTCTGACTTTTGTCGGTTACTGGATATCGATTTTTTTGTTGTTACAATTTTATTTTAAAAAGGGGGGCGACTATATATGGCTGATTTGCTAAAGATCAGTACACCTTTGGTGGAGCGAAACCCCACACAGGCTGTTCGCCCTAACCCCAACCCAACTGTTCCGTTTGATCTTTCCGACGTCACAAGAGTTAGCAAGCCTGTGGATCCTCAGGAGCTATTTCAACAAAACACCGGCCTTTCACCAAATTCTTCCGACGCGCCTAAAATTTTAACTGATTTGCTGAAAGATCCCACTGTTACCGTCAGCATGATTCGTAGCATCTCAATGCTACAAGAAGTTCTCCAGCTGATCCCCTCTCAAAATTCTGCTTTATCACAAGAAATTCAGCAACTATTCGGCTCTTTGCTTATGCGACCCGAGGATATAATTGCCGAACTTTTGCGCCAAGAGCAAAATACCACTATGTTCAAAGGTGATTTTTTCGACACCTTGCGTGATATTTTAGCTCAAAATGCAGGCAAGGCCGAGCTTGCCACCGGAATAGGCGTTTTGCTTAAAGGACTTAACGCCACTTTGTCTCGCCACGATGTTTTGCAAAGTATTTCAAACAACCTTTCTTTTTTAGCGCAAAGTTTACATGTCAGCCCTCATCTTTCAGGAAAGCTTGAAAACTTGATGTTGGCGTTTCGTGCCCCTGATGCAGGCGACAATTTCGCCCAGCTGAAGTCGCAAGTTTCCGAAGTGCTTTCCGAAATCCAAAACAGTGTTCTTTTTTCTCCTGCTCTTGAAAAAATATCCTCGCTTGTGGTTTACAATATGTCTCGTTACAACACAAACGAAGATTTTCTACCTCAAGCTCTCAATCTGCTTCTTTCGCAAATGGACGGCGATGCACAAAAGCTGGACCTCGTCGATAAGCTTCAAGCTTTCTTGGACCAATATCTTGACGACGCTCGTAATGTACGTGGTGCCGAAGAAGAAAGCCGTGTAATTGATGTGCTGAGTAAAATCATAGGCGAACAAGCAAACAGCAAAGATGTAGAGCTTTTATCCGGCGATAAAGTGGACAAGATTATTCACAGCCTGCTTGCCAGCCCATCAAACTTCACCCCGCTACTTCATTTTATTCTACCTGTGGAATACCTGGACCTACGTGCCTTTGCAGAAATTTGGATAGATCCAAACGCCGAAAACTCCGGCGGTGGCTCTGATAATTCCGACACTCACATGCTTTTGACTTTTGATGTTGAAGGTATCGGACGTTTCGAGAGCGATATATATGTTCACGGAAAGCGCCTTTCTTTAAATTTATTTTGTCCTCCTGCCTATCTTTCGGCTTTTAAAGGCATAGCCCCTGCTTTGCGGCAAACTGTTTCAAACCTAGGCTATAGTTTTGAAAGTATAAATATCGACAAGCTGGAATCCACCCGTAGCTTGATGGACGTTTTCACCAATCTACCTCACAAAAGGACGGGAATCGATGTCAAAATCTAACACAGATAATGCGAAAAATCGCAAAAACAAGGCTGTTGCATTACGATACCGTGCCGACGATGATGCCGCACCGGTAGTGATTGCCTCCGGCTATGGTCAGATTGCCGATAAGATAATAGGCATTGCCGAGGAAAAAGGGATACCTGTTTTTAAAGACGATTCTGCTGCCAGTATGCTGTGTATGCTGGAAGTGGGCCGTAATATTCCCACCGAGCTCTATGAGGTTATTGCCGCTATTTATATGCAAATTCTCACTGTGTCAAGCACGTTGAAACATGACGTTGAGCCCGGCAGCTCTCCTTTAAGCACCGAAGAAATACGCAAGCGTCTCTCAACCGAGCCAAAAAAATAAACATTTATTGACGTAAAATTTCTAAAACTACTTTTATTTTTCTTTATTTATTGCTATAATTATATAACTTGACTTTTTATAATAGTGTATTATAAATTTTTTTATGTTGGCCTTGAATATATAGTGTTGTTTACACAAATGAGGTGCCTTATTTTGATACACAATCACATGGAAACATTAGTCAGTGAACTTTTAAAAAACGAGCTTCAAAGCAATCCTTCAAAATACGTCAATCTATGCAAATGTGAAGATTGCATGGCTCGTATCGAAACAGTAGCTTTAAACAATCTTGATCCGTTTTACGTCACTTGTGTTTCTGGTGAGGTATACGGTTCTTATCATGCACGCGATGTTCAAAACCTTTCTATGATACTGGTTGCTATTGGCAAAGGTGTTTCCAGCTTAGACGGAACACCCATCCACCAGACATAGTTGCAGATATATCGGGGATATATTTATTAAGTTTATTTTATTTCGTATGAGGTGAGTTATGCTGGCACTACCGCAAGAATTTATAGGTTCAACGTGTGAAATCAAAAGTACGGCCAACATTTCTCTCGCAAATGGCCGTATAATTAAAATCGATCATGAGGCGCTAGAAATTTCCGCATCAAACAACGATCGTATGCCTTTGTTGCAATATCGCACGCTTGTGAAACTACTCATACACAATCAAAAACATGGCACACACATACAAATGGGCACGGTATATCTTTCCACGGAAAACTTTTTGCGGGTGGAGGAAGTTCGCACTTTGCAGGAGTTTGAGCGCCGAGGTGCTTTCAGGGTAAATACCAGTGCTGCAGCCAAGCTGACGCCATTATTAAACGAAGAAGACCAGGCCGCACTGGACGAGGAAGTAAAAAATGCTGCCACACCACAAGAGCAGCAAGCCCTTCTCAACAAAAACTCGTTTGAGGTACGTGTTGTAGATATCAGCCTCACCGGTATGCGCTTACATTCAGATAAACCACTGGAGGAAAACTCTAATTATTTTATCGAATTTAGCATTCTAGACTCTCCCATGTCGTTTTGCTTGCGCGTCCAGCGCCTGATCAAAACACCTCAAGACGAAATACAATACGGTTGTATATTTTTTGATTATACCGAGCGGCAGATGGACTTTTTATGCAAGGAATTGTTCCAGTTGCAGCGCCATGAAAAAAACAGGCAGCGCAACTCCTTGTCGGCCGGCTCACGCTAGTTTTGCCTTTATATCAGCATCATCGGATGGTTTATATTCCTTTTTAACAGTTTGGAGGAACTTGGTTTGGAAGATATCCGTCTTGCAGCATCAAAAGAACAGATATTTATATTAGATATCGGTACCCGTAACGTAATAGGCATTGCAGGCCATAAAGAGGGTACTGATTTTGTTGCCGATGCATGGGCTATGGAGTCTCATCCAAAACGCGCCATGATAGACGGCCAAATTGAAGATATCGCACAGGTGGCCGATGTAGCCGCACGTGTGAAGGACAGCATTGAAGGACAGATGAATGTCACATTTTCATCTGTCAGCATTGCGGCTGCGGGTCGTGCTTTAAAAACTTGTCGTGCAAAGGCCACCAGTCAATTTTCTTCATCCATGTCCATCACCACACAAATGATTTACGCGCTGGAAAACACCGCCATCAACAACGCCCGCATTGAATTAAGCGAGGATGAAGACAACACACCTTATTACTGTGTGGGACATTCCGTGGTACGATATTTACTGGACGGTTATCCTTTCAGCACATTACAGGGTCACTCCGGCAGTACTGCCGAGGTAGAGGTGATAGCCACTTTTTTGCCTACAGAAGTGGTAGATAGTTTGTTTAAATGTATGAATTTGCTCGATCTTTCCATCGACACCCTCACGCTGGAGCCTATTGCGGCTATGCGCGCTGTTATTCCACGTGACTTACAGCTACTAAATCTTGCTTTGGTAGATATCGGGGCAGGTACCTCTGATATTGCAGTGTCGGCAAACTCTACTGTATCGGGATACACCATGGCCACCATTGCCGGTGACGAAATCACCGAAGCTTTAATAAAACAGTTTTTGGTAGACTTTGCCGGTGCCGAAAACCTGAAATTAGCCCTGCAAGACAACGGTCCTTTCGATTATACCGATATTTTAGGTTTTGCCCACAGCCCGAGTGCCGACGATATTCTTGCGGCCATTTCTTCTTCTGTGGATCACTTGGCCGAGGAAATTTCTAAAAGAATTCTGGAATGCAACGATTCTTCTCCTGCTGCCGTGTTTTTGGTGGGTGGAGGAAGTAAAACACCCGGCCTAGCCGAAAAAATCGCAAATATTCTAAAGCTTGACTCAAACAGGGTTGCCATTTCCGGCACTCGTTTTTCAGATTGTAACCTCGATAACGTAAGCGGAATTAGCGGGCCTGAGTTTGCCACACCGCTTGGCATCGCGTTATCTGCCTGTGATAATGCCGAGCGCTCCGGCACAGTTGTAACAATCAACAAAGAACATGTGAAGCTTTTTGCCGGCGAAACATTCAGTGTAATGGATGCACTTTTGGCCGGTGGATATCGCTATTCCGATATTATGGGCCGCAACGGACGCAGCCTTACATTCACCCTAAACGGCGAAAGATGTGTTTTGCGTGGCACGCCATACACCACAGCCGAGATATCTTTAGGCGGCAAGCTTGCCAGTCTGTCCACACCCGTTCAAGACGGTGATGCCATTGATATCATTCCAGCCACAAACGGTGAAGACGCATCCGCCACCATTGCCAAATACGCAAACGGTGATATCCCTATTCAAATTGTTTTAAACAACAAGCCTTTCTACGCAGGTTTAATTGCCCAAATAAACGGAACTCGCGCTGACTTAGACGCTACCATAAGCGACGGTGACAATGTTCAGATTTTTGTTTTGCGCACTGTTGGCGAGCTGTGCTCTGCAGCAAATATTTCAACCGATGGCGCTATCATCACAATAAACGGTAACTTATCGGATGTTTCGGCTGTTTTATCTGATGGTGATGTTGTTAGTTGCACCGTTTTATCTGGTTCTGGCAACAAGGCCGATCCGGCATCATACAATGTCACGCCTTCACCGGTCCCTGCGGATTTTGCCGAAATCCCTCAAGTTTCTCAAGCGCCGGAAAGCACACCTTCCGAAACTACCCCAAATTTTATTGCAGAAAACACGCAATCTCCCGCCGAGGATACTTCCGCGCCCAATACAATAAATCCTTTTTCACGATATTTGCGCATCGATCTAAACGGCGAGTCCATGATGTTACCACCCAAACCCACAGGCCAGCCACATAGGCTTATAGATATGCTTGAGCTTGCCGATATTGACTTACAAAACCCAAAAGGCGCTTTGCATATTTCTATAAATGGACAAAATGTATCTTACACAGAAGAGCTTTTGAGCGGCGATATCATAAAAATACACTGGATAGAGCCTTCTGAGCTATGAATTTTAACTAATTTTTTGAACATATTGTTATTTTTTTCTCTTTAATTGGAGTTTTTCGAAATTTATGCTATACTAATAGTTATAAAGCATGCCAAAAGGAGGTTTTTGGGACATGGGCGTGAAAGCCGATATTTTACTTGAGTCCGGCACTAATGAGTTAGGTATATTAGAATTCAACTTGGGTGGGCATTCTTTGGGTATCAATGTGGCCAAAGTAATGGAAATCATGAAATATTGCCCTGTAAACCCCATGCAAAAGGCCAACCCGAATATCGAGGGGGTTTTCAAGCCACGCGATGAAGTTATCACAGTGGTAGACCTTGCTAAATATTTGGGAATTGAAAAAAGCGACCATCCTGAAACCGATGTTTTTATCATCACCAACTTTTCTCAGGAAAGTTATGCTTTTCATGTGCATGATGTAGTTGGAATCACACGTATTTCATGGACAAACTTGCAAAAGCCCGACGAAATCATTTATGGTGGAGTCGACGGTATCGCTACTGCTATTGCCGAATATGATGGTCGCCTTATCACTATATTAGATTTCGAAAAAATCATTTCTGAAATCAACCCCGATAGCGGCATAAACCTTGCAGCCCTTGACAAACTGGGCACCCGTAGCAACAATCCTACACCTATTTTAGTGGTAGAAGATTCCAACTTGCTTGCTCGCATGGTTCTTGACGGCTTGAAAAAAGCAGGCTATTCACATGTAAACAGGGTATCGAACGGCCAGCAGGCTTGGGACTTTCTGCAAGAACTGCGTTCTCGAAACAAAACCATCCGTCAGCATGTGGCTTTAGTCATCACAGATATTGAGATGCCTGAAATGGACGGACACCATCTGATAAAACTGATGACTGCCGACCCTGAATTTAATGAAATCCCTATTGTTATCTTCTCGTCACTTATCAACGACCAGCTTTTGGCAGTAGGAAAGCAGCTAGGTGCTATGGGCCAGTTCTCTAAGCCTCAGCTTTATGAGTTGATCCAGTTTGTAGACAGTATGACCGGCGCGGAAACAGTCGATAATACGTAGTTATATATTTTCCCAAGTGAGGAGTGTTTACCGAAATGAGCGCAAATATTGTTCGCCAACCTATTCTTGATTCCGAAGGTGATGCAATTGCCTACGAGTTTTTATACGAAGATCGCGGAGTGTCTTTGTATAACCAGCAAGATACATTGGCCGCCAACATGATTGAAGATTTCCTGTTAGAGATGGATTCTGAACGCCTTTTAGATAATAAGAAAGCTTTTGTTACTTTTACTCCTAACTTGCTTGAAAAAGACATCCCTAAAATGTTCAACCCCGAAACATTGGTGATTCAAATTGAAGACACCATTTTAGTTCATCCTGTGGCGCAAAAATTGATTGAAGGATACAAAAAAGCCGGATATCAAATCGCTATAAAAGGGTTTGAGTTTTCCAGCCGTTATTTTGCTATTTTAGACATTGTTGATATCATCAAGCTAAACATGGCACGTCCAAATCCTTCTTTGAACAGTATTTTAGACATTGCCACCAGCTTCAAGAAAACTGTTGTGGGCTATAATATCAACTCTGCTGAAATTTATGATTTCGCCAAGCAGTACAACATAGAATACATGCAAGGCTCTCACGTGGCTGAAAGTATGTATTCCTCCACACCTAAGATGGAGCATCTGCAGTCGAACTTCTTCCAGCTTATTATTGCCACCACAAAAGAAGAGCCGGATTTAGACGAAATAACCACCATTATTTCACGTGATGTTACTCTTACTTTCAGCTTGCTAAAACTTGTGAACTCTGCTTATTTTGCTCTTCGCAACCCTGCGCGTAGTGTGAAGCAAGCTTTGGTCGTGCTTGGTGTAGGCCAGTTAAAACAGTGGATTTACCTACTTAGTTTCAAAAACAGCAAAGGTAAACTACCCACCGAACTTATCCGCACCAGCTTTTTACGCGGTCAATTTTGTCAGGAACTTGCCCCACACATGCCAAATCTTCCCATCGGTAAGAGCGAGGCGTACCTCATGGGTATGTTCTCCACTTTAGGTCTACTTATGGGTGTTCCTTTGGAAAATGTGCTGGAGCCGTTGCCTGTTTCTGACGACGTTAAAAACGCACTGATTAATAACGAGGGTGTTTGTGGTGCGCTTTATCAGTTGGTTATTTATTACGACACTGCCGACTGGAAGGGCATGTCCGCCATTGCTTCGGAATATGGTGTTGAAGAAAATGTAGTTAGCCAAAAGTATCTGGAAAGTGTTGAATACGTAAACCAAATCTGGAACGATTTGATGAACCCGTATTCTGCCGAATCCGATCAAAAATAATAATATCATACTAATAGAGGGGTGTTCATAAAGAAACTTTATGAACACCCCTCTATTACATTGTGAACTGCTATATTATATTTTATAGCATCAATATCGTTTTTTATCAGTGCAACAATTTATTTTTCAAACTTAGATAATGGTATGGGAGCAATCCACCTTATTCTTGGGGCAACATTCTTATGCTTAGCTTTAGAAAATTCAAAAGATAAAAAACATAACAATGACAATAAAAAAGATGAGGAGTAATTTAATTATATTCCTATTATAAGTAATATCTCTTTTCTTTTAGTTTACAATTTTTTGCTTGTTTCCTATCGCTTATTTTAGTATAATATATGTAGTTTGCAACTTTAAAAATTATAATCAACAAGGGAGAAAATGTCCATGTTTAACGATGTAATGGATTCTATCGGGTTTGTGACAAAGTCAGATTCTGCTGTAGGTGAAGCCATGGCCAAAGAGCTGGTGCGCCAACAAAGTAATATCGAGTTAATCGCCAGTGAGAATTTGGTTTCTCCGGCCGTTATGGCTGCTATGGGCAGTGTGCTGACTAACAAATACGCCGAGGGCTATCCTTCCCGCCGTTATTACGGTGGGTGCGAACACGTAGACGTTGTTGAAAGCATTGCTATTGAACGCGCTAAAGAAATATTTGGCGCAGAACACGCTAATGTTCAACCTCACTCAGGCGCCCAAGCAAACTTTGCTGTATATTTTGCTTTGCTTGAAGTCGGCGATACTGTTTTAGGCATGGATCTTTCCCATGGTGGACATCTCACCCATGGTAGCCCCGTAAATGTATCCGGCAAATATTGGAATTTTGTTTCTTATGGTCTTGGCGAAGACGGATATATCAATTATGATGCTTTCCGTGAGTTTGCTCTAAAAGAAAAACCAAAGCTGATTGTAGCCGGTGCATCCAACTACTCCCGCATTATTGATTTTAATAAAGTTCGTGCCATATGTGACGAAGTAGGCGCTTACATGATGGTAGACATGGCACACATTGCCGGGCTGGTAGCCGCTGGCGTGCATCCTTCTCCATTCCCGATGAGCGATGTTGTCACCACCACCACTCACAAAACATTGCGTGGCCCTCGTGGCGGCATGATTTTGTGTAAAGAAAATTTGGCAAAAATTATTGATAAATCGATATTCCCCGGCACACAGGGCGGCCCACTAGAGCATGTGATTGCCGCAAAAGCCGTGGCGTTCGGCGAAGCATTGAGGCCTGAATTTAAAGCGTATCAGCAAAAAATTGTTGACAACGCAAAAGTACTGGCAAAAGCTTTGCAGGACGAAGGCGTCAACCTTATATCCGGCGGCACCGACAACCATCTTATGACCATCGACTTGCGTGGAACAGACGTGACCGGAAAAGAGCTGGAAGCTCGCATGGACGAAGTGTGTATCACCGCCAACAAAAACACTGTTCCCAACGATCCTCAAAGCCCATTTGTCACCAGCGGTGTGCGCATCGGCACCCCGGCCGTTACTACACGTGGCTTTGGCGAAGAAGAAATGAAGCAAATTGCAAAGTGCATTGCCGACTGTATCTTCCGCTTTGATGAAACAAAAGACGCCACACGTGCAGCTGTTGCTTCCATGGTGGAAAAATACCCCATTTATGAGAATTAGTAATTGATTTTACTATAATTTTAATTGTATGTAGCCGTTTTCAGTATATTATCGGAGGGCAGTTTAATTATGTCCATCACTACACCATTAGCAGATCGTCTTCGCCCCACCACACTTGATGAAGTGGTGGGGCAAGTTCATCTTTTGGGAAAAGACCAGGTATTCCGCCGCACTGTAGAAGCACACCGCATCCCTAACATGATTTTCTACGGACCATCAGGATGCGGAAAAACAACTGTTGCACGTATCTTATCCCAAAACAGCAACATGCTTTTACATCATTTAAACGGCACATCTGCCGGCACCGGAGACATCCGAGATGTGATGAAAAGCATCGGCACTTTCGGTAGCCAAAACGGTGTTTTGCTGTATCTTGACGAAATTCAGTATCTCAACAAAAAACAGCAGCAAAGCCTACTTGAGTTTATCGAAGACGGCTCCATCACAATGATAGCCTCCACCACAGAAAACCCTTATTTTTATATATACAACGCTCTTTTGTCTCGCAGTACTGTTTTTGAGTTTAAGCCACTTACCCCTGACGACATCGAAAAAGGCCTTGCCTTAGCCATAAAAAAAGTAGAGAAACTTGAAAACATCAAGATTCAAGCCCAAACAAAAGCCCTGCGTAAACTGGCAACTTCCAGCAGTGGCGACATGCGAAAAGCTTTAAACGGGCTTGAGTTTTCGCTTGCTTGTGCCACCGAGAAAAACGGCAAAAAACAGCTGACTTTATCCGATGTAGAGCAAGTGGCCCAGCGCAGTAGCATGCGGTATGACCGTTCTGGCGATGAGCATTACGATATCATTTCTGCTTACCAAAAATCCATGCGTGGTTCTGATACAAACGCTGCTTTACATTATTTAGCACGCCTTTTGATTGCCGGCGACTTACCCAGTGCGTGCCGAAGACTGCTTGTCACTGCCAGCGAAGATGTAGGCCTTGCGTATCCTCAGATTTTATCTATTGTGAAGTCGGCCGTGGACATCGCTTTGCAGGTAGGAATGCCCGAGGCTCGCATCCCACTTGCCGATGCTGTTATCATGGTGTGTAACGCGCCCAAGTCAAACTCCGCCTACAATGCTATCTCAGCCGCTATGGACGACATAATATCCGGCAAGTCCGGGCCCATTCCTCGTAGCTTGCAAAACAAGCATTTTGACGGCGAAGACGCCGCCGTAAAAGGCCAGCACTACTTGTACCCACACAATGGTGAAAGCCACTGGGTTGCTCAGCAATACCTACCTGATGTAATCAAGGATGCTGTTTATTATATTCCCGGCGAAAATAAAACCGAACAAGCTTTTAAGGAATATTGGGACAAAATAAAAAGTACACATGGAGAAAAATAATGCGTACAAAGAAAGACACTGTGCAAATTGTAGCTAGCCTTAAAGAAGCCTATCCACATTTAGACAGCGGGAACTTAGACTTTGAAAACGCATGGCACTTATTGGTTGCGGTAAGGCTTTCTGCCCAATGCACTGATATTCGTGTCAACAAGGTAACCCCTATATTATTTGCAAAATATCCTTCTTTACACGCTCTTGCCACGGCAAATGTCGATGATATTGAGGCCATTGTAAAGCCTTGCGGCCTTGGCCGCACCAAAGCTCGCGACATCCATGCCGCCGCCACAATGGTTACAGAAAAATATGGCGGCAATGTACCCGACACCATGGAAGATCTACTTTCCTTGCCCGGTGTCGGCCGCAAAAGCGCCAACTTAATTTTAGGCGATATTTTCGGCGCACCAGGTGTTGTGATTGCCGACACCCACTGCATTCGCATTGCAAACCGCATGGGATTTGTCAAAAGCAAAGACCCTCTTCAAGTGGAGAAAGCCCTGCGAAAGGTTCTGCCACCACTTGAAAGCAACGACTTTTGCCATAGATGTGTTCTTCATGGACGCGCTGTGTGCACTTCACGAAAAGCCCACTGTGATGAATGCTTTCTTTCAGACCTTTGTCCTAAAAAAGGCGTGAAATAATATACATTCAAGAATTATTAAAATATTTTATATTTTATTACTAATCCTTGCTTCTGATATTGACAAAAGTTTAATACATAACTATAATAATACCAGACATAAAAACAGGGGTGCCAATTTTGGCTGAGATCCATTGTTGTATTGATGGGAACCCTCGAAACCTGATCCGGATAATGCCGGCGTAGGGAGTTTTGCTTATAGCAAACGTTTCGCTCATGGTTTTTGTGCCATGAGTATTTTTTTGCCTGTTTTTATGTACTATATATACCCACAGTGGGTAGAAAGAGGTCTTTGCTATGAAACATCCGTCTCAAATGTCCCGTACAACTATTTTGGTGGAAGGCGCCCTTATGATGGCTATTGCTTATGGGCTATCCTTGCTTCCCAGCATCAGCTTGCCTTTCGGCGGCACTATTTCTTGGTTTGCCACCGGGCCTATCTTGCTGTTCAGCTTACGTCACGGTGGTAAATGGGGTCTTGCTGTGGCTTCGTGCTACGGTTTACTGCAGGCACTAAACGGAATGGATAATGTTTTGTTCCTAAAAACCGTTCCCACAATGATTTTATGTGTATTGCTTGATTATCTCTTTGCGTATGCAGTGTTGGGTCTTTCCGGTCCCATCGCAAACTTATTTAAAAACCGCACTGCAGGCATCACTGTCGGCGTTTTACTTACAGGTGCTTGCCGTCTTCTTTGCAGTTTTTTGTCCGGAATTTTGCTATGGTCCGCTTATGCGCCGGAGGGCATCCCCGTGTGGCAATATTCCATCACTTACAATGCTTCCTGGGCCGTTCCGGATGTTGCCATGGCACTAATCGCCATTTTGGCTTTATCCCGCGTTTCTGCCATGGGCCTGCAAAAGCAGCCTGCAACCTCCGCATCTTAAACTATAATTTGCATCAATTTAGTAAATATCACAAAAATATCTATCCATTTTGTACCATGGGCAAACCCCTACAATATGTGGTATACTTATTACACACCGTTATTTTCAGTATTTAATGTGTGATAATGTCCACTTGTTCTTTCTCTGTCTATTTTCCCTGTAACAACCTGTTTAGGAGGAATTGGCATGGTAGACAATCTCATTGTATGTATTGCTCGCCAATTTGGCAGTGGTGGGCGCGAAGTTGGCCTTGCACTTGCCAAGGAGCTTGATATCAAGTTTTATGATAGAGAGCTTTTGCAGGTTGCCGCTGAAAAAAGTGGTATTTTACATGAGCTGTTTGAAAAAAATGACGAGAAACCTACCAGTGGTATCACTGCTTCTTACTCAAATTTTTCAGGCGTTCCAAAGTATGTGGATTATACCGACTTTTTGCCAAACGATCATTTGCAGGATATTATTGCCGAGGTGGTTGTTGATGTAGCCGACCAAGGCCCTTGTGTCATCATCGGCCGCTGTTCTGATTATATTTTACGTGGCAGAAATCATGTGATGTCGGTATTCCTTCATGCGCCTTTGGAAGAGCGCATCAACCGTGTATCACGCCTTGACAACCTTGAAGAGGATGCCGCCCGAACTCTTATACGTAAAACAGATCGCACTCGTGCAAATTATTATGGCTACCACACCGGCCGCACTTGGGGCGATGTGACAAACTATCATTTGTCTATCGATGTTTGTCGTTTAGGCGTTGCCAAAACCGTGCAGATGCTAAAAGAGGCACGCTCATTGTTTTGCACATGATATATTAGAATCCCACATTTAATAAAAGCACCCTTTATTTGGGTGCTTTATTATTACAATAGAATGTAATAAAGAGCAAGAACCATTTTGCTCACAAATAATAATGAAAAGGATGATTGTTATGAAGCGCCTACTATTCAAAAACGCACGTATTATATTAAAGGATAGAATATTACCCGGCAATGTGCTTGTAGAAGAAGGCCGTATTGCCTGCATATCAGAAAATGATATTTCTGCTGAAAATGCCAGTGTAGTGGATGCAAAAGGCAGTTATCTTTCTCCTGGTTTTATTGATTTACATAATCATGGCCGCCTTGGCCACGACGCTTTATCAGCAGACCCAGACGGACTTGCCACGATAGCCAAGGGTCAGCTGGCTCACGGTGTCACAGGATTTCTCATCACCACCAGCACTGCGCCATTTGACCAAGTGAAAAAAGGTATGGAAACCGCCGCAGAGTTTATCCGTGCACCTCACCCCGATATGTCAATACCTCTTGGCATTTATTCCGAAGGCCTTTACTTTTCAGTCCCAAAACGTGGGGCACATTCAGAGGACTTACTGCGCAGTGTCTCACAAGACGAATTCAACACTTTAATCGATGCCGCCGATGATAATATAAAGATTTTTTCAATTGCGCCTGAGCTTCCTGGTGCCCTTGATGGCATTGCGACGCTAAAGAAAAAAGGCATTGTGGTAACTGCCGCACATAGCAACGCCACTTACGAAGAGGCCATAGCCGGAATCAACGCCGGCATCACGTGCGCAACCCATACATTCAACGGTATGCGTGCTTTAGACCATCGCCAGCCTGCCGTGGTCGGCGCATGCCTTACTGATGATAGAGTTATCTGCGAGGCAATTGTTGACGGCATCCATCTGCATCCGGGCACTGTCCGCCTAATGGCCCGTCTTAAAGGTGCTGATGGCATGGCGCTCGTCAGCGATTCTGTGTTTGGCAACGGTCTACCCGACGGCGAGTATGACATTCGTGAAAGACACATCACCATTAAAGACGGTGCCATTCGCCTTGACAATGGAACTTTGGCAGGTTCTTGCCTTAGCCTAGACGCGGCCGTTCGCAACGTGATGAAGTTTGCCGATATTCCTTTGTGGGACGCTGTGTGCATGGCTTCTTTAACGCCTGCTCGTGTTATCGGCATGGATAAAACAAAAGGTAGCATCGGGGTAGGCAAAGACGCCGACCTTGTGTTGTTAAGCGATGATTTAATGGTGCAAGAAGTCTATGTGAGCGGCCAAAAATGCGAGCTGCTCCCCACCACCTAAAAATATTTATGTAATATATTTTTGTCTTTCTTTTGTTGTTTTTTTGTTATTTTAATATACAATTTTTTACACAATTTGCTCATATGTAAGTGATATGCTATCTTCGTTACAACCATTCTCATTTATAGGAGCTTATTATGAAAAAACTATTATTGGCAACTGCCTTGTCCGGCTTATTTCTTTTTAGTGCCTGCACCTCTTCCGAGGCACCTTCCGTTTCTACACCTGATTCTGAAAGCAGCAGCACTGCCCCATCTTCTCAAAGCACAGCGTCTTCCGAGGCTTCATCAGCGCAAGAAGATACTCAAAGCGGTCTTTTGACATATTATGGACGCATAGACGAAGTAGATACAGAAAACAATACCATAACTGTGTCACAAGTAGAGGGCCAAACTTCCGGCAACGAAACCATTGTTTTCCAGCTTGCAGAGAATACTGACATAGCATCCGGTGACTTTGAACTTGCAGCCGACGCATTTGTTGCCGTTCACTATGATGGCATTTTGACACGTAGCATCCCACCCATGGGCAATGTGTCATCTCTTGATATAATCGCTCCTTTCAGCGAAGGTGTGGTGCAAAACGGAACCATCAGCGAGGTTATGTCTGATGAAAACGGCTACATGATACATATTATTCCTTTCACCTCAGCTTATGCGGATGATGCTGTAGCGGTGGCGCCAATCGACGACGCGGCTTCCACTGACGCTGTCGCTTCTGCCACTACCGACACAAGCAATATTTTAATACTAAATGTACCGATGGATGCTTTGGGCGAACTTAGCGAAGAAGACCTAGTGCCCGGCGCAGAGATAAGCGCCGTCACACAAGGTATCTCCACCATGAGCTTACCACCACAGATGCCGGTGATAGCACTAATGCCTTACACTGCATAATTTTCCACAGCACTATCGTTTTTTGCTTGACGTTTAGCCTTCCGTGTGGTATGATATCTATACCTCGCTGGAAGGCTTATTTTTTTGTGCATATTTTACTTTGTAAAATCACACAATTTCGTCCCAGTAGAGGGAGGTAGGAAACATCAAGTTTCCATAATTCACCGATTTGAGAAGGAGGTGCCACTAGGATGACAACTAAAATCACATTAGCTTGTACTGAGTGTAAACAACGCAACTACGACACAACCAAAAACAAGAAAAACACTCCCGACCGTTTAGAGCGCAAGAAGTATTGCCGTTTTTGCAAAAAACACACGCCACATCGTGAAACAAAATAGGCAATAAGGAAAGGGAGCATATTATGGCCAATAAAGCCGCAGACAAAAAACCTAATTTTTTTGTACGTTTTTTCAAAAGCGTTCCTCGCTTTTTTAAAGACTCTAAAGGCGAAATGAAAAAAGTGGTATGGCCTACCCGTAAACAAGTCACCAACAACTTCTTAGTTGTATGTGTATTTGTGGCTGTAGCCGCTTTATTGATTTTTAGCTTGGATTTTGTATTTAACTGGATTTTCACTTTGGTGCTGGAACTAAGCGCACCGGCTGTATAAAAAGGAGTATTGTATGGACCAAGGACACTGGTACGTGGTACACACCTATTCCGGATACGAAAACAAAGTTGCTCAAAACCTGCTCACCATTATTGCAAACCGTCGTTTGCAAAGCTGGATTCAGGATGTGCGTGTTCCCACTGAGATTGTGCCCGATATTAAAGACGGCAAAGAACGCACAGTGGAGCGCAAGCTGTTTCCCGGCTATGTGCTGGTGAAAATGGTAATGACCGACGATAGCTGGTATGTCGTGAGAAACACTCGCGGTGTCACCGGATTTGTGGGTCCCAGCTCGAAACCTGTCCCTCTTACCCAAGGCGAGGTAGATGCTTTAGGCATCGAAGATGATACTACAGTATCCGCCGTCAGCGTTGTCGACTATGACATCGGCTATTCTGTGGAAGTACTTAGTGGTCCACTTGAAGGCTGCATAGGTCTTGTTGAAAGCATCGACAAAGTCGCAGGCAGGGTTAATGTAAAAGTATCCATGTTTGGCAGAGAAACCTCTGCAGAACTGGACTTGGCACAGGTAAAACCCGTTTAAACACCCTTAACTTAAGGGTTATCACTCACGAAAACTCGTCATATAGGCGTGTTTTATAGCTACAACATAGCTTGTGGGAGGGCAAAAATATCATTTGCCCGCAACCTACCACGAAAGGAAGATAAAAAACAATGGCACAAAAAGTAATTGGTTATATCAAATTGCAAATTCCGGCCGGCAAGGCTACACCTGCCCCTCCGGTAGGCCCTGCATTGGGTCAACATGGTGTTAACATCATGTCCTTCACAAAAGAATTTAACGAGCGCACACAAAAAGACATCGGATACCTCATTCCGGTTGTTATCACAGTGTATGCCGATCATTCTTTCTCTTTTATCACAAAAACACCTCCGGCAGCTACACTTATCAAAAAAGCAGCCGGCCTTGAAAAAGCATCCGGTGTTCCCAACCGTGAAAAAGTAGCCACCCTGAAACGCAGCCAGCTGGAAGAGATTGCCAACACAAAAATGGCAGACTTGAATGCAGGTAGCTTAGAATCAGCTGTTTCCATGATTGCCGGTACTTGCCGCAGCATGGGCGTGCTGGTGGAAGAATAAGGGGGGCATAAATAATGAAACACGGAAAAAAATATACCGATGCAATTAAAACCATCGACAAAACAAAACTATACAACGGCGATGAAGCTTTGAAATTGGTTTGCTCCAATGCAAAGGCAAAGTTTGACGAAACTGTAGAGCTGCACGTTCGTTTGGGCGTAGACAGCCGTCATGCCGACCAACAAGTACGTGGTGCTGTTGTATTACCTCACGGTACAGGTAAAGACGTACGCGTTGTTGCTATTGCTAAGGGCGATGCTGCTAAAGCTGCCGAAGAAGCAGGCGCTATGATGGTAGGCGAGCAAGACTTAGTCGACAAAATCCAAAAAGAAGGTTTTGTAGATTTCGATGTTCTTGTTACCACTCCCGACATGATGGGTCTTGTAGGCCGTTTGGGTAAAGTGCTTGGTCCTCGTGGCCTTATGCCAAACCCCAAAGCAGGCACAGTGACTCCCGATGTGGGCAAAGCTGTTACCGAGGCAAAAGCCGGTAAAATCGAATATCGTCTTGACAAATCCAACATTATCCATGTGCCCATCGGCAAAGCATCTTTTGGCGAGGCTAAACTCGAAGAAAACCTTGATACCATCATGGAAGCCATCGTGAAAGCAAAACCTTCCGCTGCAAAAGGTCAATATATCCGCAGCGCTACTGTTGCGTCCACAATGGGCCCCGGCATCAAACTTTCCAGCACTAAATACACCACTCAAGGTGCATAATTAACCACTTGACAAATGCCGCGTTTGCGGTTATACTGAATAAGCTGTTTTCAAAGACAGCAGGAGCGGTCTTCGCCTAACAGAAACCTTTTGGTTTCTTCCTGCCGAGAAACGGGTATACATTTACATTTGTAATGCCTCTTTCCCGTGGGAAAGAGGCATTTTTTATCGCTATCAGTTTAAATGTAAAGATAGATAAAGTTTTAGCTTGAAACGAGGTGAAAAACAATATGCCCAGTGAGAAAATTTTAGCTCAAAAGAAAGAAATCGTGGACGCGATTCGTCAGAAAATGTTGGCGTCTCCCTCCGGTGTACTGGTAGATTATATCGGTATTACTGTAGAGCAAGACACTGCTCTTCGTAAAGAGTTGCGTGAAGCTGGTGTGGACTACAGTGTTGTGAAAAACACTTTGGTGCGCCGTGCTTTAGAGGACACCCCTTACGGCGAGATGGATTCTGCACTTAGTGGTTCTACTGCTATGGCCCTGTGTGGCGAAGAAGATCCCCTAGCGGCAGCTCGTGTACTTTGCAAATATGCTGAAAAAAGCAAAGGTGCTTTCAGCGTAAAGCTAGGTTACATGGATGGCAAAGTGCTCAGCAGTGAAGAAATTACTGCACTATCCAAGCTACCCGGTCGCGAAGGTTTGCTCTCCATGCTGCTTAGTGCCCTTACCGGTAACTTACGTGGTTTGGCAGTCGGCCTGAATGCCGTAGCTGAGAAAAAAGCAGAAGAAGAAGCTGCATAACACAAGAAACACATAACATAAGAATAAAGGAGAATATTTACAATGGCTGAAAAAATTGAAAAAATTGTTGCAGCGGTTGAGGAACTCACCGTTTTGGAACTAAATGAACTGGTAAAAGCAATCGAAGAAAAATTTGGTGTATCTGCTGCTGCTCCCGTAATGGTAGCCGGTGGTGCTGTTGCAGGTGGCGGCGACGCTGAAGAAAAAAGCGAATTCGACGTTATCTTGGCTGAAGTTGGCCCCAACAAAATGGCTATCATCAAAGCTGTTAAAGAAATCACCAGCCTTGGCTTGAAAGAAGCTAAAGAATTGGTTGACAATGCACCGAAGCCCATCAAAGAAGGCGCTTCCAAAGCTGACGCTGAAGACATCCAGAAAAAACTGGAAGAACAAGGCGCAAAAGTGGAACTCAAATAAGTTTTACTTATTTAAATATAATGGCGAAGAGTATATACTCTTCGCCATTATTATTTTAGCTATATTTTATTTTCCAAACTCACGCTTATAAATTTCACGCATATTTTTACACTCGGATATACCGTCGCCGCCACCATATTTATGCAAGTTTTCATAATACCATATCTTATAGTTTGCCACTTCTAAATATTCGTTCAGTTTTTCAATTTCTTTTTCTATATGCTTTTTTTGCATTATGAATATTTCTTTTCGCTCTTTTGTGGTGTCGCTACCCTTTTGGCACAGCTGAATATAGTTTTTTATGTCGGCAATCGACATACTTGTTTCTTTCAAACACTGTATCACTTTCAAAAGTTCAAGATCATTTTCGCTGAACTCACGCAGCCCGTTTTCCTTCCTTTTTATAGAAATCAGGCCTTCTTTTTCATAATATCGCAGTGTATGTGCGGTGATATTTATAAGCTTTGAAACTTCTCCTATTGAATATCCCATAAATTCCTCCATTTCCGAATTTTCCTCTTGACTTAGAGTTCACTTTAAATGTTAACATGTATTTATCAATAAATCAAACGGGGGTTACTATGAAAGCTTTCACGTATTATCTTCCCACTAAAATTCATTTTGGTGCAGGTTCTTTAGACAAACTAGCCGACGAAAGCCTACCAAGTGGCAAGGCGCTTATTGTGACCGGTGGCACATCTACCACAAAGCTAGGCTATGTGGCAAAAGTTATCGATCTACTGGCAAAAAGTGGCCACGATGCGGTTGTGTACGATAAAATCCAGCCGAATCCCACCATTGAATCCGTCCACGAGGCAGCAGCAATGGGCAGAGAAAACGCTTGTACGTTTGTTGTTGGCTTAGGTGGTGGCTCTTCCATTGATGCTGCAAAAGCCATCGCTATCATGTGCACAAACGACGGCAGTTTTTGGGACTATGTAGGCGGTGGCACAGGCAAAGGAATGCCTATTTCGAATGCTCCACTTTTCTTGGTTGCCATCACCACCACCGCTGGCACAGGCACAGAGGCCGACCCATGGATGGTTATCACAAACGGTAAAGAAAAAATCGGGTTTGGCGATTTTGTTCTTACCTTTCCTGAACTTTCCATTGTCGACCCCGACTTAATGATGACTGTTCCCGCACATTTGACAGCATATCAAGGCTTTGACGCGCTTTTCCACTCGCTTGAAGGCTACATTGCCAACATCGCCAACCCAATGAGCGACATGTTTGCCCTACAGGCTATAGAGCTTGTCGGTAAATATTTACCCATCGCTGTGAAAGATCCAAGCAACAAAGAAGCACGTGCTTATGTTGCGCTGGCAAACACCTACTCAGGCTTTGTGGAAAGTTTATCTTCATGCACATCTGAGCATTCTATTGAGCATGCGCTATCAGGCTTCCATCACGACTTGCCTCATGGCGCCGGACTGATAATGTTGTCTCTTGCCTACTTTAAGTTTTTTGCGAATGTATGTGGCGATCGAACTGCTGCTATGGCAAAGGCTTTAGGCAATGAAGATGGTGACATTGTGAAAGCTTTAGAAGACTTGCAAAAAGCATGTAACGTCGACAGTAGCGTCTTAAAGATGAGCGACTTCGGTATCAAAGAAGAACTATTCAGTGATTATGCAGATCATGCTTTTGCCGACATGGGCGGCCTTTTCACCTTAGACAGAAAACAGCTTACAAAAGACGATGTCATAGCTATATTAAAAGGCTCGTTTAAATAGTAACTAAAGTATCATTAACGGAATAAAAAGCCTCGGATAAAATCCGAGGCTTTTTATATTTACACAATCACTCTTTTGCCCAGCCAAATGCACATTTCACAGCTTTATGCCAGCCTGAAAGCAGTTTTTCACGTTTTTCGGCTT
>CAYJIC010000008.1:0-38015 GCA_964370155.1 uncultured Oscillospiraceae bacterium | reverse complement strand
GCACGCCGCACTTCACAAAGTAGCAAAAAACAATCTAAAAAATACAGCAAAAAAAGTAAAGGCAAGCATCAATATATGTCGCCCAGATCTTCAAACCCACCCTCAAAAAGACTCTCGGCAAATTAAAACATAAGTATTTTCGGCAGGATTCATCTTGCCATATTGTCAACACACATATCATGACATCTATCTCAACAGGCATTGGGCTGAGCTTCAATGCCTGTTTTTGTATATTTTTCTTGTTAAATATCACACTTTAATGCAAAATCTTATATTAATTTTATAAATATTAACAATTATAACATGAATTCACATTGACTGTATTCATTTGATTTGATACAATCATGTTGGATATTTGTATCTATTTATGTATACTAAAATTTTTATGCAATAATTATGATGTTATTGACTGCTTATCGTATACTCCATATCCATTTAGCTACTATAAAGGGAGCACTTACATGAAACCCAAAATAAACATGAGCAGGCTTTCCACTATAATTGTCACTATAGTGTTCTTTTGGGTGGCAAGCCTTGTTATTTTGTATGTAGTAACCGTTGATGACGAAATGCTTGACGCCACTCGCATCAAAATGGAAGATTTGGGATTTCAAATGGGCTCGGAAATTGAAGGTAGTGTTGAAGAAAGCACCGACGACTTATCGTTGATTGCAGAATATGCATCTGACGCCGATATAACTATTGATACTGCGGTTGATTTTTTACAATCACAGTCGCAGGTAGAAGAGTTTGAAAACATTTATTATGTGGACTTAGACGGAAATGGCATTTCCGCCCATAATGTCGAGCGCGATTTTTCACAAAATGAAACATTTATTCATGCCTTTGATACCGAAGTTTTTATCGACTACCCGTATGTTTCGCCGATAACGGGTAATTTGGTTTTTGAGCTTGCTGTGCCTGTTGTCAAAAATGGCGTTGCAATCGGAGTGTTGTTTTGTGAAACTCCCGTGGAAGACTTGTATGAAATTATTGACAGCACTGTAAACGGTGGCTGGATTTTCCTTACTGATACTGACTTAAATATCCATTTTACCACCAGCTTAGGGCACACAGACGCTGCAGCTATCCCCTCGCATGATATTGAAACATTGGGTCATGAAAACGTTTCGTCTGCCATCTTGGATGCAGTAAACGGAATCGGTGGAAGTTTTACTTATATTGCGAATTATGGCACCGGAAACACCCAAAAAATACTTTTTTACTATCCTATTGAAATGACTGACTGGGTGCTGGCTATAGCAATAGAAGAAAATGCAATCCATGTTGATTTTGCTACAGCCATCGAACAAATTATATTCATAAGCATAGTTATATTAATCGCTATAATATTCTTTGTTGTATATATTTGGATTTACCGAATATATTCACTTAAATCACTGGAAAGAACTGCCTATATCGACCCTCTTACAAATCTTCCGAATTTGCTGAAACTAAAAAAAGACATGTCGGCTATTTTGACCAAAAACAAAAACAATCGATATTCCGTAGTAAAAATAGACATAGAAAACTTCAAGGCCATAAACGAAATGTTTGGCTTTGAAATAGGCAACAGAGTGTTGCAGGCGTTTAAGCCAATCAGAGAAACTGTGCCCGAGCCAACACTTATGATCGCCCGAACAGGTGTGGACGAGTTTATACTATTCTCCGGCAATGGCTTTTTGGACGATATGGAGGATCGCACAGATGTTTATGAGTCTTACTACAAAAAATTCATACCGGAGCTTGGCGAGTACAAGATATCATTTAAGTATGGCAGATATCATATTCCCATCGGATGCACCGACGTTGACGATATCATCAACAAGCTCAATTTGGCACACAAGATATCTAAAGAGAACAAAGGCCTAATAATTTACGACTATGACGAGAGCTACACCAAGAAGATTTTGAAGGAAGCCGAGCTTACTAAAAAAATGAGCGCAGCTTTATTAAACAATGAGTTTTTAGTGTATCTTCAGCCAAAATACAGCCTTAAAAACGAAAAAATCATCGGCGCTGAGGCGCTGGTTCGCTGGCAAGAAGCTGACGGAACAATGATTTTCCCAAATGATTTTATTCCGCTGTTTGAGAAAAACGGGTTTATTGTAGAGCTTGACAGATATATTCTGGAAAAAGTGTGTATCACTATTAGAGAGTGGATGGACGAGCAGGTAGATCCTATACCAATATCGGTCAACTGTTCGCGCCAAAACCTGCACCATGATGATTTTGTGCAAGTTATCAGAGGTATTGCCGACAAATATGATATACCTCATTGGTTTGTTGAAGTAGAGCTGACCGAAACCGCTACAATAGCGAATGAAGAAATAATAGAGACTTTGTTTTCTGATTTACGCGAAAATGGATTTGGAATTTCAATCGACGATTTCGGCGCCGGATATTCTTCCCTGGGACTTTTGAAAAACCTAAAAGTTGACACTTTAAAGATGGATAGAAGCTTCTTTACCGATGAAAAGGAAATTGTCAGGGCTGAACATGTTATCGATGGATTTATCAAGCTTGCTCATAAACTGGACATGTATGTTGTAGCCGAAGGTATTGAAACATCATCGCAGATTGAAATGTTAAAGAAAATAGATTGCGACGCTGTACAAGGGTATTATTACTCAAAACCAATGCCTATTCCTGAGTTTGAAGAAAAATATAAAAATATAATGTAACGATAAAGCTTCTGCGTGTATTATGCAAAACAGCACCTATAACCTTAACTTATTAAGAAAATCAAAGGTGGTTTAAATATGTCAAGATTTATACAATGGCTAAACAATACTCCCATCCAAAGGAAATTCATACCTTTGCAGTGGTTTATTATCGGCAGTGTTGTCATCATCAGTGCATTCTCTTTCTTTTCAGTTGTCATGGTGAACAGATCTTCTGAAACTATAATAGATGTAAATGTGAGACATAAAGAAGAGCTTAGCGCCATCACACGTAACATGTATGTGTGTCGTGTGTTGGGCCGCGATATCTTGCTGCAAGAAAATGAGGTTGTGAGAGACGAGCTTTATAGCCAGTATATAGATGCCTTTATTGAGCTCGATAATAGAATGAACGATTTTTCTGAATATTTGATCGGAGATCAGCTGACTGAGTTCAACCGCATCATCGAAGAAAAAAACGTGTATAAAGACAGTATGATACTATCTGCCGACATCATGATTGGCGGCGGCGCATATGCAGATGCACTTTATGCGTTGCAGGTGGTCACCCCTATTGCAAACGAATTTTTTGGAAGTATTGATGACTTTTCCGCCGAAGAAGAACGCCTTCTTAACGAAGAACTAGAGAAAAATGACAGCCTTGTTTTCATAATTTTACTTTCCGGAATAATTCTTAACGCCATTGTTATTGCGGCTGTTGTCATATTCATCAAGTTCTTCTCTAAATACATGAGCTCCAGCTTGATGAGCCTTGAAAAGTCTATGTCTGAAATCGCCGATACGGGCAACATGAAAATAGCCATACCAAACGAGCTTTACACAAATGACGAGGTTGGCCGAATTGCCAGCGTTGCAAACAAAATGAAAACCATGCTTTTAGAATATTCCTTCACAGACACCCTTACCGGTGGGCTAAACACAAAAGCATACCATGAAGAACTGAACGACTTATTTATAGACGAAAAACAAGAAAAAGACATTTGGTGTGTGGTAGCCGACATGAACAACCTAAAGCTTATCAACGATATTTTAGGGCATATAGACGGCGACAACGCTATACGCAACTCTTACTATTCCCTGAACAGCAACTTCAAGCCATACGGTAAAAGCTTCCGCATCGGCGGCGATGAATTTGTTGCTATTTTATCCGGTTGCACAAAGGAAGATGTTGAAAATACCATTTTGAAAATCACCGATCACATCGAAAAATTGAACACTAACGACGAGTATAAATTTTCGCTTGCTTTTGGGTTTGACAACTTCCGTGGCAGCACATTGCAGGAATATAACGAGTTCTTTAAGACAGTCGATAAAAAAATGTATGAAAACAAGGCTGCCGGCAAGCAAGCGCGCCTAAATGCGCGAGTGGTAAACCCACTTGATAAGCAAATGACATAATATTTTAAACGCTAAATTAACTACACGCATAAAACCCACTGACATAATAGTCAGTGGGTTTTTATAACGTAAATTGTTATTCACACGGTAATTGTGCCATATGTCTAACTTTTAGGGTGTAGCTTTTAAAGGCTGTTTTTTAACGCTTTGCGATAATAACGTCGCCTTACCGTTTAGCAAGTTTCAATTAAACGTATACACCAAATGCGAATCCAACTGCTGTTACAGCGCATGCAAGTAAAAAGATCAGGCCCATTATCTTCATCGGCGAGAACTTCTTTTTAGCGTACAGGCTGTAAACAAACAAAGTCAATCCCAAAGGAAGAATTTTCGGGAAAATATTGTTCAGCATGGTGTCTGCGTTAAACACAACATGACCAACAATAGTTTCGCCTGTAGTAGGATCAAAAATATCAGATACGATTTGAATAGGTAAGCTAACATTGACAAACGATGCTGTCAGTGCGCCAACAACCACAAGACCCAACACTGTCATAGAGCTTGTTATCAAGTCCAGTTTTCCGCTAGCCATAAAGCTTTCCATGCCCACAAGGCCTGATTTATAGCCTAAATTGAATAGCCATTTGCTTAGGATATATGTTCCAAGTGGATACGCTATCATATAAATCACTGCGCCAAGCCATGACATCTCGGGTGCGCCTTGTGAAATAGACAGACAGATTGTTAGCAATATAGGAATAACCGTTGCCACCCACAGTGAGTCACCTATTGCCGATGTTGGGCCAATCAGCGCAACTTTTACAGACTCGATAACTCCCGGGTTGCAGTTTCCGTTTGCATTGGATTCTTCTAGGCCACATACAACACCATTACAAATAGAGCCCACCTGAGATTCAGTATTGAAAAGTGTGATATGTCTTTTCAACGCCTCGGATTTTTCTTCTTTTGTTTCATATAACTCATCAATCACAGGTGCCATCGACTGGCCAAACGCCATACCCAGCATTGATTCTGCTTGTTGTGAACATCCGTTGAAGAAAAACCATGTGTTAAATGATTTATCAAGTGTTTTTTTGCTTATTTTTTTCTGGCTCATTGTGCCACCTCTTTCTTTTCATTGGCAATGTAGTATATTATCGCAACGATGATAGCAATAACCGCAACCGCCATCATGTTCAGCCCTAAATAGGTAACCAATATAAACCCTGCCATATAAATTGCCAGCTGATATTTCTTTTTCAGCAAGAAAGATAGAATTATACCCATACCAAGTGCAGCCATCATTCCGCCAAAGTTGCCTAGCAAAACAGTTACCCAGCTTGGAATTAATGTTGCAAAGTCTGCTTGAGAAGACGCTACAGAGAATGTTGAAAGCAGCGCAACCGCTGGAATGAACCTTGCGGCAAATCCAATTGCTTGACCCAAAACAACGTTTGGAATATGCATTTTTTTCGTTTCGCCTTCGCTTGCATATTTGTTAGCAATACGGTTGAGGGGCAAGTTTGCTGCATAGGTGATGTTCCACATTAGCTGTCCTACAAAACCACCAATACCGGCAAACAACACTGCCAAGCCAATGATTTCAGTCGCTTCCATTCCTTGGCCAAATACAATTGCACCGGCTGTGCCGATGTATGTTGCGTATGATAAGTCCCATGCAACCGCACCGCCCGGTGTCACGTTACCCATATACATGATCTGCAGTGGAATACCAACCATCATAGCTGTTGGAATGTCTTGCATAATAACACCCACTACAAAAGATGCAACCAGCGGACGTCCTAAGTTATACCACCCTAAAGTGTTTCCGACAATCGAGCCTATAGAGCCTAAGTAAACGAACAGCGCAATCAATACAATTTGTAATACCCCCATCTTTACACTCCTCCTAATTATATTGTTTTTATAAATGTATCCCACTCAACTTTGCCGGTGCTCGGCAGCTGCTGGAAATACACATTAAAACCATCGTTTGCAAACTCTTTTAGTATACTTACGTCCTCATCACTCAAGTAGAAAATTCCTGTTTTGTCTTGAATATTGTGTATTGTGTCTTCCCTTTTTGCAATATTCCCAAGGTTTATTTCCATGTCGTTTGTCAGCACGCTTTTAATCTCACTTAACACTGTGGGAAACTTGACAATAACAAGCCGGTTAGCGTCACTCGGCGTTTTCATGATTTCCATCGCTTCCTCAGATGTCACTATACTTGTTTTATAGTTTTTGGGCACACCCATTGTCATGATGGACTTCAACATCGGGTTTGCAGCACTTACATTGTCTATACCGATGATTTCTTGAATCCCCAAAGTTGGGCACCATGCCACTATAGTTTGTCCGTGAATTAGCCTATCATCTACCCTAACATATGTTTTTCCCATTGCCTACTCCTTATAATAATTCGTTTTCAATCATGCTTGAATGCATATAAATTACAGTTGGCTTTTTACTTTGACACTCGATTTGCCTTATCATCAAGTTCGTTTCGTAATAGGTGCGATATGGAAAGTCATTTACCTCGCCGTTAAACACCTGATATTCGCTTAAAGCAGAGAACCACTGATCTTTTTCACTTTCTTCCAGTTCATAATACAGCTGCGGAATAAACCCTACAAGATCTTCAAATGTTTCTCCGTAAATAAGCTTGATATTTTTCCCTTCTCTTCGCATTTGTTTGCACGCTTCAGTGACAGCATCGTGGGTATTTATATGCCTTGGATGCATCGAGCCTCTCCAGTGCGTAATAACCAAATCCACTTTTTCGTCTTCAAAATACTGCTTCAGCTTTTTTGTAAACTCTTCAATGCTCGGCATATCTTTCGACACATAACCCAACCACAAGTAATCTGCATGCAGCTTTTCGGCCGCTTTTTTGTTTTGCACAAACAGTTTTTCCAAATAAGCATCACACTCTTCTTTAGTTGCGTTTGGATCCTCAAGACGTCCTTGTGTCACATGTATACATGTGTTTTTTGTTCCCAGTTTCGCATATTTCAAAAATAGCGGTCCACCCATAATCTCGGCATCAAGAGAGTGTGCACCCACAGAAACAACGCGTTTTACGTTTGTCATAATATCTCCTTTTTGTAATCAGTGCTTGTTCTTATTACAGATAAACCATTTTTCTCGTAATATCTACGCCCGTTTTCTTCCGTAGTCATAAAGTACATCCGGTATACTCCGCGCTTTGTCATTTCATACATTTGAAGATTTAGCAAAATGCCGCCAATTCCACTGTTTCGTTCGCTTTCCGCCACACCAACCGGCCCAAACCTCATCGGGTTATCGTCAATCGCTCGCAGCACTGCCCCGCATATTTTGTCGTTTTTGTCAAGCACAAGTATTATGCAGTCACACGCTGTGTTATTCCGCATCAACAGCAAGGAATTTCGCTTCCATCCTCCACCAAACTCATCCTTCATAAACGTCAGCAAGTCCAGCGCATATCTGTAGTTGAAATTCACAAACTTATAGCCTTTTTCCTCTGCTTGCTTCTTTTTGTTTAGTATGTATTCACTCAGCACAAAGCCATGCAAATCCATTCCCATCGAATAGTGCATTGCACCCGATTTATAACCCTTTGATTCAAAAAAGCACTTTGCACTTTCGTAGTTGTTTGTATCTATTCCTGCAAAAAAGTAGCTTGGAGAATATGCTCCGACAACAATGTCTTTTACTCCTTTTTTTACCAGCTTTGCCTCTATTTCATCATAAAGCTTCGATGCGATTTTCTGCCTTCTGTACCCTTCTTTGACAAACAAAACGTTTATCCAGCCCTTTTCAGGTTCCAGCCCACGCTCTAGGTACGGGAACTTCCGATGTGTTCCCAGTATAAACCCAACCAGCTTATCGCCATCAAGTGCCACTAGACATAACTCTTCATCAAAATTGTCATCAAAAATGGCTTGTCTGCGAAACTTGACAATGTCAATAGGATCAAAAAAGCAACACTCGTTCCACAAATCTATTACAGCGTTTTCATATGTCTGATTATAGTTTTTATACTCTACCATTATTTCACCTCCGAAACCATCTTATGTATAATACTATCACATTTCGCCATAATTGTAAATGATTTTTTGTTAGTTGTAGACAAAATAATGCGACTTTTAGGTATTATATACAATTATCATACATATTTATGCAACAATATTCATCGCTCTCACCTTTTATGCACTGCACATTTAACAACGTTAAATCTTCACTTTTTATGCAAATGTCACCATCCGAATTTAATGCTAAGCCCGAATTAATCTTGACAATAGGACATGTACGTTGATACAATAATCTTGTTTTTCAAGAATCGAAAAACGTACAAATATCTGCTGTGAACCTATCCAACCGCAAAGTTAAGGCCATCAGGCTCTCAACATTGAGTGCTATCTGCAACTGGCTTGATTGTCAGCCTAGTGATATTTTATATCACACTAAAATACTAGCAAGTTTTTCTATTTAATATTTCACTTGATGCTTGGGGGCTAATTTATGCAAACGCCAGCTTTATCCACCGAACGTTTACTGATGCGCACTTTAAGCGTGGATGATGCACGTCACATATTCTCTTCTTGGAGCTCGGACGAAAATGTTTCAAAATTCATGAGGTGGTCCACACACCAAAACATAAACGATACCAAAGAATGGCTATTGCTTGAAGAGGAAAGCATTGCTGGCGATAACTACACATGGGGTTTTGTTTTAAAAGCTACAGGCAGCTTGATCGGCTCAGGTGGAATTATTTTCAACAACGAAAAAAATTGCTACGAGCTTGGGTACAACTTGATGCAAGCTCAATGGGGTAAAGGACTTGCAACCGAGGCATCAAGGAAAATTCTTGAATTTGCAAAAAGCAACTTAAAACAAAAGAAAATATACTGCTGTCATGCCGTTGAAAATATCAAGTCGAAAAACGTGATTGAAAAGTTGGGGTTTATATATACCGGCGATGGAATTTATCATAAGTTTGATGGCACAAAAATCACATCTAAGGAATATTACTTAGAGCTATAACCACCAAAACAGTAAAAAAACACCTATTGACTAAACATCAACAGGTGTTTTTATTTTATCATTTTTACTTTAGGATGTACTCTTTCTTGCAGACGATATCTTTGGTAAAATTTTTATATAAATGAAATAAGCCATAAGCGCTACAAAGGATAATAAGCTTATTACCTCACCAACCCTGAAATACCAAGGTGACGCAAATTCAACATAGACTGTGCCACTTGTCACACCTTGAGGAATATCCACCATCACTTCCGCATACTCACCACTGCGCACTGTCAGCTGGCTACCGTCAATATAAGCTGTTGTGTCCGGATACGCCAATAGCGGCAATCTGATACTTTGTGCTTCAGCAGACGGGTTTTCAAACGTGAACTGTATGTCGGTTGCATTGTGCTCGCCACGCTGTGCATTTGTGAACACAACGCTTTCATCTTCGCAATAAAGCGCCGAATTTTCAGGCGAATCTATGTTAATAATAGTTTTCTCTCTAGGGAAGTAAAGTAAATCACCCATGCCAACTGTGACATTAGAAGAACCTATATCTTTCGTAGCAACGCTTGTTGCCAGCGCATCTGTATACGGCATAGAAAACACTATTGGAATAATTAACAACACAAAAAACAATAGGTTTGAATTTTTTTTCATCTTTAACAACGGGCTAACCGCAAGAGCCGTTAAAACACAAGCAAAAAATGAAGAATATGCTAAAATTCTAAACGGGAACTGCAAGACACTGATAAAGCTAAATAGTTCAATCTTTGATAGCAGTGTGTACGGCGCTGAAGTTGTCGAGGCAAAAATACTAAGCGCAAAAAATATCAAGCAGAAGTTTCCTATGATAAGCATATGTTTGTCGGTACATAATTTTTCACATTTAACATAAAATCGTCTGTAGATATAAAATGCAGTGCCTATGGCCGCCAAAATACCTATGGTGTGGGGCATTTCATGCGTGATCCCCGTGCTATAGTTGGTAGCAAACGAGACGACATCAAGCGAAAAAATACTAAATAGCTGAGAGAACTGCGCGCCCAGTATCGATAAGTCTCCGCTTTGATTATACGAGTTTGTAGGGTATGACGCATACGAGATAAACGGAATAACCCACCACGCGCTCAAGGCAGTGGTTAGTGCCGCCGACTTTGCAATAGTTAAAATTGTAAGCTTATTAAGTATGTGCTTATAGTTATATACACAATACGCCAGCAAAAACACACATATTAAAATTACAGAAAGTACATGGCTGCCAATAATGCATGTCATGGCGGCCGCA
Organism: uncultured Oscillospiraceae bacterium; assembly: GCA_964370155.1. Classification (GTDB taxonomy): domain Bacteria; phylum Bacillota; class Clostridia; order Oscillospirales; family Ruminococcaceae; genus JAAYCI01. The sequence continues at coordinate 27,692 of CAYJIC010000008.1, read as the reverse complement.
AAAGCTATCCACGGCTTTTTATCACGGAAAATAATGCAGTGAAGCGCATAAAACGCCAGTGGAATGAATGTCATTGCCAAAGACTCTCCAAGTGCTCCACGGGTGTGTATATTCACCAGTCTGTATATGCTGAATGTGTAAAACACACTGAAAACCATAGCTATTTTACGTGAATTCGATAATTTATTGGCACTGTAAAAAGCAATTGCAGCCGTCGCAATGTTCAGCATAATATATATGCCTTTATATGAATTTATAAGCGAGACGCCAAGCGCCCGTAAAGCACCTGCAAAATATATAAATAAATTAGGATAATAAATTGGGTCAAGATATCCAAACTCGGTGTGAACAAACGAGTTTATTCGCATGGGTAGCTCTCCGCCGATAATTGCTAAATAAGCCGCATCAATCCGCCCTAAATGAAAAAGTATGTCGTGAGAGTGCATTAGCTCATAATTCAAAAACGGGACTGAAACAGAGACACCTATTAATAAGCAAACACAAAAATTCACAATTCGCTTCTTTGTAAAGCCATCAGCCTTTACATTCAAAATCAAATACATAACCGCAAAAATAACTGCCGCAAAAAGTAATGTTTTGAACAAAGCATCATTATAAAAAATGTCTGTGCTTTGAAAATGAATGCTTTCGATGGTAAGCTCTGCACCGGTTGGCACGTAAACTTGTGTGACGATATTGATGTTATATCCGGTATTTTCAAACACAAATGTAGTGGTTGTATTATCAGGAGAAAGCTCAACGCGTGCAAGCTCTTTTCCGGCAGTGCCGCTTTCATCCAGTGTATATTTATCGGCAACGGTCATAAATGCGCCACTGTTTCCGGTATATGTGTAATTCACGCCAACACTATACTCAGTTTCATTCAATATAAACGGGTTTGATATCAATAATAAACCTTCATAATCTGTATCGCCGGATAAAAGTGTAGGCTTTGTTGTATTTGGGTTTTGCGCAAAATACTCGTTTGGGTTTTCTATGCGTTCCATTTCATACGCTGCAACATCATAGTTATAATGGTAGTCGCTACCCCTAAGCTGTAAATACACACCAGTAAAAATGACAGCACACAGCAGCGCTATCAGTAAGTAAATCCATGTTTTTTTAAGTTTTGCGCCCATATGCAAAGGGTCCCTTCAAAATGTACGTATGCCGAAATGTATTTTTTATGCATTAATACGATAACCACAACAATTTTAACACATTTACTACTTAAATTAAAGAAAATATTCAACAAATTGAAACACCATAATAAAAACAAACTAACCTATAAAAGTTGGATATAAAAATCCAACGAATAACGGTTAGTTTTCGTGTGTTTGTTTTAAATTTTCACAAGTTATCACATACTATTTTTATTAAAGTAGTTTTCCATTGTAAGGTGTTTTCCATCTTTGCAAAAGCGCACAGTGCCTCGACCTTCTTTTTTCACGCTGTACATAGCTGTATCGGCAAGGTGCATAATCTCTTTTGCGGAAGATGCATCACGTGGATAGTGTGCCACACCTATGCTGCAACCACACCCCATTTCGGTGTCATTGTAATTATATTTTTTACGGAAAATAGCAAGCAACTTTTCTATTATATCCTTCACATACTCATCAGACTTATTGTCTCTTATCATCACGACAAATTCGTCTCCACCTTGCCTATACACCTTCACATCTTTTGAGCTTAGTTCTTTTAAGTCTTGTGCAATATTTTTCAGCAATACATCCCCTGCATTATGACCCAATGTATCGTTAACAATTTTAAATCCGTCTAAATCGCAGAAAAGAACATACCAACTATCGCCAAATTCCGATTTACGCTCTATAAAAAGCTGCACATCGTCATGAAGGCTTCTTCTGTTCGCAAGGCCTGTCAGATGATCATACTGCGCTAGTTTTTCAATCAGTAACTGATTCCTTTTGCTTTCGGTAATATCAACACTTGCAACCAAGTGCGCAATCCTGCCATCTGTCCATGGAAAGGAAGAGCTCAACACCCTAAACCACGATTTGTCAAAAGGACGCTCATAGTCCCACTTGTACGTTTTGTTTATCTTCCCGTGCTCGTCAAGCAGTTTAGGCTGCGGGCAAAACTCGCAAGGCTCTGTCTTATCGTCAAAAATGGACTGCCAACATTTTTTACCAAGCATGTTTTCCACACCGCCATACGGTGCCGCCATAGACTTGTTTGCATATAAAATCTCGTGTGTATAATAATCGTTCACATAGATATCAATGCCTACATGATCCAGCACGTTGCTCAGCGTAGCCTCGGCGTTTGTTATTCCAACTTTGAACATATCCAGTTTCACCGCATTTGCAAGCAAATTCAGCAAAGAACACGCCTTAGTAATGTCAACTTCTTTATGTCTGTGCTTTTTTCTTCTATCGCCAAGGCCCACAAAACCCGCAAGCTCATAATGCTGATTTAAAATAGGTATGAAAATGACTACATTTATATTAAAAATCTCATCAATTTTATTTTCAAGCTCTGTTCTTTCACTATTTTCAGAATATATAATGACTTTTTTTGTACATAGCTCGCTTAGCAATTCAGGTGTAAACAGATCTTTTATATTGTAGCTTTCGGCCAAAGGACATTTATCGATAATTTCAAAATATTCTTTCCTGATGAATTCTTTGTTGGGGTTGGCCTCATAAATAAACGCGTGCGAAATATCAAAATGACGGCATATATCTTCCAAAAAATTTGTTTTTGCCATTTTGTCTTCATTCAGCACACTTAGTTTTTCTATTACGTTTTGAAAGAAATCTTCCGTTTTATTGTGCATATTGCCTCCGAAAAGTGAAATACCAGATCAAATATAAGTGATGTAATTTCACACCCACTCCAGCGGTATATTAATTCTACCGATTTAATGTGTAAGTTTATTTTTTTGATAATTCTCTATCAACGTGAACTGCTTTATTTTGGTATTACATAATTTCCCACCAAAAAGTGTATTTGTAACATTATAGATTAAATACCAAAAAAATACAATACCGGCTTACTATGATATACCAATTCAAGTAACGTCGCACATGGATATTTTTTCGGCATAATTTGCCTCAATAATGCTTGACATACGGCTTTTTTTGTTTATACTTTAATCATAAGATTTTTTATACTTTTTCAGAGTAAATATTAGGAGATTTTTATGAAAAGTATTCGTTCCAATATTATTGCCATTGTTTTAGGCATGGTAGTTGTTACTTCGCTTGTACTTGGCGTCATTACTATTAATGTATCAAGAGTGGTTGCAAAAGACACATCCGAAACAATTTTGCTGGAAACAGCAACTGCGGCCGCAAGTAGCGCCTCGGGAGCTATTTCTGTGTATGTTGCCAGCGTTTCGGAAATTGCACAAAATCAAATTTTCACAAGCGAAGATGCTACAGAGGCTGAAGTAAAAGCTTTTGTAGACCAAAAAGTAGCTCAATACTACATGCGCTATGGCAGTGTTGCTGGGGCTGATGGCATCGACCTATATACCGGCGCAAACCTTTCAAATGAAGCCTTCTTTCAAAGCGCAATAAGCGGTACATCCTATATGTCCACGCCCTATGTCACCGAGGACAAAAGCGATTTGTATCTTGTAGTTTCGGCTCCTATTAAAGACGGCGATGACGTGGTTGGTGTTTTATATTTTTCTTGCGACACCTTCTTGTTGGATCAAATTGTGGAAGAAACCGCTTTTGGAGAAACCGGCGACTGCTACATCCTAGACAAAAACGGTACCACCATAGCATATGATGACATCAACTTGATAATAGAAGGCTCGAACGCCATCGCCGATGCACAAGCATACCCCGACGACAAAGATTTACAAGCTTTAGCCGAGGTAGAATCAAAAATGATAGCGGGCGAAATAGGCTTTGGCGAGTATAGATATGACGGCGCGCAAACCTGGCAAAGCTACGCGCCTATTCCCTCTACCGACGGCTGGAGCATTGCTGTGGAAGTGGACGAATCCGAAATGCTTGCTTCTGCTGTGCTAGCCTCTTACTTCATCATCGGCATATGCGTTTTCTTGGTTGTTATAGGGCTGGTGATTGCTATTGTTATGGGTAATAGTATCGGCAAGCCTATTATACAATGTGTAGACCGCCTTGCAGCCATCGGCGAAGGCGATTTGAAATCTCCCATGCCTGTCATCCAACGCAAAGATGAAATTGGTACATTTGCCAAGGCTATGGACGTATTGATAACGGATATGAACACCATGATATCGGATATCCAAACAAGGCTATCTCACTTGGCCGCCGGCGACTTGAGCTTACCTCAAAGCCAAGTCACATATAAAGGTGACTTCTTGGAGATTCAGTCTGCCATCACTGAAATCGAAGGCAAGCTGAACAATATCATCTCCGACATCACCGGCACGGCAAACGAGGTGACTCAAAGTGCTGCGCAGGTAGCCGACAGCGCCAACATTATATCTTCATCTTCCATCGACCAAGCGCAAGCTGTGGAAGAAATCTTAAATTCAGTACACGGTATCAAAGATGGTTCCGGCGAAATTAAAACAGGCGCACAAGAAGCGGCGCGTCTGTCCGGCGCGGCTAGTGAAAAACTAACCGAAAGCCAAGGCTACATGAAAGAACTGCTTGTGGCAGTGGACGATATTCAGCAAAGCTCGAACGAAATCTCTAAAATCATTAAAACAATTGACGATATAGCTTTCCAGACCAACATCTTGGCTCTTAACGCCGCAGTGGAAGCTGCACGCGCAGGCGCCGCCGGAAAAGGCTTTGCCGTGGTAGCTGACGAGGTGCGAAATCTTGCCACCAAATCCGCCGAGGCCGCAAAAGTTACTACCAACTTGATTGAAGGCTCTGTAAGCTCGGTTGAAAACGTCACAAATTCAGCACGCCAAACCTCAGAAGCTTTAGAAAAAGTTATCGAGCGCTCTGAGCAAACCAACCGGCATATTGTAACTATCTCCGAGGAGATTGTTATGCAAAATGAATCTCTTGAAATGGTGAACAAAGGCATGGAGTCAATTTCAAGCGCTGTTCACTCCAGCAGCTCCACCAGCGAGGAAAGCGCAGCCATTAGCCAAGAACTCGCAAGGCAAGCAGCCACCTTGAAACAGCTTGTATCTACATTTGTGGTACGTAAAAACAACCTGACCGCTTTGCCCATGCAAACCGAAAACGATGAGCATAACATTTTATACTAATATTAAGCTTACGCCGCAATAAAACTTTAGCTAAATATCACCGAAAACCGATTCATCCTTACGCCATGCCGGCATATTGGATAAGTCGGTTTTCTTTTACAGCATTTGTATTCTATATTTTTACACATTTTTTTCAATATTAGTTTGTATAATTAAAATTAACACATTATAATAACTGTATCTGCATATGTAAGCTTGTGTATTATTTTAAACATTAGAGGGGCTTAACATGACTATAAAAGAAATTTATGAAAAGTTTGATGAAATAGGATGCTTGTCGTTTACGACGGTTGACGAAAACGGTGTGCCCGAATCCAGAATTGCCCATTTAAGGGCCTATGATGACGACGGAATATATTTCATGACGATGTTTACCAAAGATTTCTATGCACATATTAAGCACAACGGTAAGCTTTCAATTTGCGGACTGAACGCCAAAACGCAAGTTGAGCATGATGAAAATGGTTTCCCGATTTTTGAAGGCGGATATGCAATGCGCATGACAGGAACAGTAAAGGAGATATCCATAAAAGACATCAAAGCCAAAAACAATCCTATTTTTGATTTTTGTATCAAAGACCACGAAACCTATAACGCAATGGTGGTATTTTGCATCACCGAGGGTTACGGAGATGTTTTTGACTATGACTTTGAAAAAATCAACCGTGAAAACAAGCTTGAAAGAGAATATTTTTCGTTTAACGGCGCAACTGAAAAACTCAAAGGCCTTAAAATCAACAAAGATAAGTGCATATCTTGTGGTGTCTGCAAGAAAAAATGTTCCTTTCTTGCTATTGACGAAAATGAAGGCACTTATAAAATAAATGTATACCGCTGTGACGAATGTGGTGATTGCTATATACATTGTCCGGCAAAGGCAATATCCTACCGAAGTGAATAAACTAATTTTAAGCAACTACAAAAAAGCTGTGCCGAGTAACTCTTGGCACAGCTTTTTTTAAATGGTATTTCAATTTTATCAATAAAACCAGATTATTTTCCACAACTTTATCTTATCCTGCTTATAGTGATAATTACACAGATTTTATGTTTTCGCTTGTCATTATTTTTCTGCTTTTAAAGGCAATAAAAGAAATTAAAACTCCACCAAATGCAATAGCCACCCATAAAACAATGGCCGAATTCCATCCACTGGTTTTTGATATGACACCGACATAATAGCTGGCTACCGCACATGCGATGTAACTGGAAAAATTAAATATTCCGGCGATAGATGATGTTTTGCCATATTGTCTGAAAAACGACGGGAATACTGAAAGCAGTAATGAGTCGGCGCCTAATATCATAGCAGTAGAAAGCGCCAGCAAGAGCACCGTGATGACAAATGAAATATTTATGAAAATTAGTATATTTAACAAAAAAAGTAGCACAAATATAAACATTAAATGACCACTAAATAATATGCTATTAAATTTTTTGTTGAGGCGTGCCGCAATAATCACACCACTTACGCTTGTGAGTGGTAAAACAATAGAAATCAAAACAGATCCGATTGAGCTTAAATTGTAGTATTCTACCAAGAAAGTCGGAACCCACATTGAAACTCCGTCTTTTATAGTTCCGCACACCATGGAAAGCAAACACACCAAGAATATTAAAAAGTAAAATTTAACAGGTACCTTTTCCGGTGGTTTTTCTTCTTGTTTTTTTTCCGGTTTTTCTTCTTGTCTCTCTTCGGCCATGACTATAGCATTTATAAAATTATTAATGTTTTTCTTCCACACTATTGCGATAGCAAACACAATCAGCCCGGACACAAAAAAAACCGCCCGCCATCCACTAATATGAAGTAGCATTGCCGTTAATAAAAACGAAGCAATTGTGCCAATCGGAATAGAAAATGAAATTCTACTAGAGCCGTATAAGCGATCTTTTGTATTTAAATACTTTGAAAACAGATTTAACAGCGGCGCCCATATCATGGATAATGAAAACCCATTAACTGTCCATATAACTACTAACGCAATCGGAGTTTCAATAAAAGCTATGCTACAATTACACACAGCCGACAAAATCAACCCACTGAAAATCATCGTACGGTTGCTTAGTTTATCCCCCATGATTCCATTCACCAGTTGTCCAATTGCGTATGACGTAAAAAACATTGTACCTGCAAGGCCTAGTGTCGATTTGTCCCAGCCTGTGTCTAATATTATTTCCGGCAAAGATGCTGCGTATGCGCTTCTGGCTATGTATGACGAGAAATATGCTAAGAACCCCAGTAAAAATAGAAACCTACCCTTTTCACTCATTACATACTCCTTGTTTGTTATGTTTCACTTTAAATCTCGAAATAATTCGTCCATGCTCTTTTACCATTTTGATCAGCACAAACTATTCTTGCATACTTTTCTTTTCCACGCAGCGTATATTCAAAGCTATTTATCTCTTTTTCTTTAAAAGCATAGCCTCTTCTTGGGTAAGTGATAAAAACAACTTTCGAGCAGTTTTCACAGTCTACAAAAATCTTTTCATTTCTTATTCCGTAATTATTGATTATAGGCCCTTCACTTGAATAAAACAAGCCTGATTTAAGCGAATTGAATATGTCTTGTCTTGAAAAGTTTTCAGATAATATATTTATCCATCCGCCACAGCAATCGGCGTTGTTGACACCGCTCTCATAGCGATTAGAACTGTGATTATCATCTGCTGCAATAGCATATTTTTTCGCTTTGTTCCACATTATGTAGTCGTAATAAACTTCACTGTTTCCGGTACCATTCCCCACTTCACAATTATGATTATATATTTCAATCGCATCATAATTTTTCAGCGGTAAAATATTTTCAACTAAATTAGTTGACCAATATGGATGATTTATCGTGACAAAGTTATCACTTTCTTTCAAATCATCAATTATTTTTTGAATATCAGTCAAGCTTTCAAACTTTACAGCCGGAATAAACGTTTTATCCTCTAATAATTTGTTTGAGCTAGGATCTCCAATGCCGTTTATATGAAACTCTTCTTTGTTTGGCATGTTTGATACACTTCTTTCAATTCCCGGTAAAACAATAAACTCATCGCTGTCATATTCTAGCGTGTTTGTATATAGTTCATGTTCTGTGAAAGATAGCACTTTATAGCCATTATTTTTATACAAAGCTATCATTTCGCTTCGGTCTAACAGCCCATCAGACACTGTCGAGTGGGAATGCAAGTTTGCTTTATATTGTTTCATTTTGTCGCTAAATGCTTTATAGTTTTTCATAATTCTCTCTTTTCTATGAATTACTTTATGCTGCATTTATTTTCATACGCTTCGCCTTAAATGCTTTCTTTTGTTAGTTTATCATATCTTTACTAACTTTAATAGTAGCGTTATAAAATCAATGGTAACATAAAATATCGGCGCAATAACACGCAAGATAAACGCTTTGTTACATCTACCATCCATATAAAAACCACCGACGCATAAATCGATGGTTTTGTGTTATATTTTTTGTAGTTTTATGCTGTTAGGTTGTTTCCGCAGTACGGGCACTTATTGGCTTTACCGTGGGTTTGCATAGATTCTCCACCGCATATTTTACACACAACAGGAGTAAATCGGCTGTATTGTTCGGTGTCGTTTAGGTAATATATCCTTAGTGGTGCACCGCTAAGCACAACGCCCTTTAGGTGTTTATTGCGTATTAAAAACTGTAGGTTTGACACGGTTTTGTTTTCATCTTCAGAAAGCATGCCTGCAATGGTGCTTACCGGGGTGCCTTCCGGGGTTCTTGTCTCGCTCACAATCGCCATGTATCGTTCTATCAGTGAACGTGTACGCTTTGCTTTCATTGTCATGGACACAAGGATGATGCACACCAGCGAAACAATGCATGCCGGAACCAGTAATATAAAAACTACCAATTGCTCACCAAACGATAAGTCGCCTCTAGATAATGGCGCCAACAATGAAAAAACGCCGCTTAGCGCCATGCCGAGTATCGGCACACCACAACCCATGATGTTTTTTTCCACTGTGGTGGTTATCTCTTTGTTTTTAAACAAGTTTACATACTCGGGCATCACAGGTGCACTAGCGCCGTCTGCCGTGAGCGTGTTTCCGCAATAATCACACTTATACTCGCTGCCCTTCACCGCCTTGGTGGTGCCTGCACAACCGGGGCATTGTATGTATATAAAGTTTGATACATCACTTTGGTCTGTGCCATCAGAGTCTAGGTATATTATACTGTTTGTGCTGTAGTCTATGCGCAGTCTTTTTATGTGTCCATGGCTAATAAGCTCGCGTATAAGCGATAATGTGTGCTCGTCGGTATAGTTCATCTTTTTTGCAATAACTGATATCGGCACAGGGTGAATACTTTGATGTTCCTGTATCACCTCTGCTATGTTGCCTGTACGTTTTTTAAATTTAGCACGATTAACCAGCAATACCACTGCGGTAATAGCACCCACGGGTACAACTATAATCATGAATAACATTGTTGGTATATCTATTGAAATTTCCATGCTGTGTTCCCTGTTTTGTATTAGTATAGTGCCCGTAATTGGTTTGTAGCGGGCTTTAGCTGAAGTTTTGTATCATCAATTACATATTATATCATATTTTTCAAAATTTGTGCCGTGAATTTTCCACTTGAGAAAAAATGATTTACCTCGACCAATAAAAAATATCCCGGATTTATTTGGGATAGGTTTAATATAAGGATAACTCATAAATTCACTGAAAACAGGCGGTTCGGATTACATCAAATTTGCTATTGAAAGCAACTGTAATTATGTTACAATGTAATCATAATTTAAAGGAGGCTTAACATGACACTAAGTGAATTATCAAAATATTTTGATCACACCTTGCTAAAGGCATATGCGTCAAAAGAAGAGTTTGTCGAGTTTTGTATGCAAGCAAAAGAAATAAATCCTGCTATGATAGCGATCAACTCTTATCCTGTAGCCTTATGCAAAGAATTGTTGAAAGGCACCGACATTAAAGTTGGCGCGGCCATTTCGTTCCCACTCGGACAAACTAGCATCAAGTCAAAAGTAGAAGAAACAAAAAACGCCATAGAAGATGGCGCAGATGAAATCGACTATGTTATCAATATAAGTAAGCTCAAAGATAAAGACTATGATTATATAAAATTAGAGATGGAGTCTATTGTCAACCTTTGCAGAAAACATAACGTGACTTCTAAAGTTATTTTTGAGAATTGTTATTTGACAAAAGACGAAATCAGAAAAGTGTCTTTAATAGCTAAAGAAGTCAAGCCTGATTTCATTAAGACCAGCACCGGTTTTGGAACAAGCGGCGCTTTAATAGAAGATTTAGAAATCATGATAAGCACGGTTGAAGGCGCCTGCCAAATAAAGGCTGCCGGTGGTATTAAAGACTGGAAAACTTGCAAAGCTATGCTTGATTTAGGCGTCACAAGAATTGGCACCAGTAGCTCTTTGAACATCCTAAAAGAATTCAAGGAGACCCAAAAATGAACTTGCTGATTTTTAACGTTCATATTATTTGTGATGAAAAAACATCATTTCATGGTGCTGTTTTAATCCAAGATGGCGTCATTTTGGACGTGATAAAAAATGAGCATCTTGACCTTGGCCAATATACCGATGCAAGGCTCCTAGACGGTAATGGTTATAATTTACTTCCGGGGTTTATTGACATACATCTTCACGGAAGCTATGGCTATGATTTTATCGAAAACCCCGCAGCTGCCATTGAACATGTTTCGAGCAAGCTACCAAAAGAAGCCACTACATCTTTTTTAGCCTCCCTCACTTTGCTTGCTCATAATGATTTATGTGCATTACTATCGCAATATGCCAGCATCACTGAGTCTCATGGTGCCGAGTTTTTAGGGGTGCATTCCGAGGGTCCGTTTATCAGTAAAGAGTACAAAGCACTGATGAATGAACAGCACATTCTTCCGCCCAGCGGCGCCTTGTTTCTTGAAATGATCGAAAGCACGAAAGGAAAGCTAAGGGTAGTTACAGTTGCGCCGGAACTTTCCTGCATGGATGAAATATACAGCTTAGCGAAAAAACACGATATTTCTTTAATGATAGGCCACACAGCATGTACTTGCAAAGAAGCGCTGCGCGCAATTGAAAACGGCGCCAAAGGGTTCACACACCTATATAACGCAATGACGCAACATTCTCATCGTTCGCCGGGTGCTGTGACTGCAGCTTTTTTATCGCAAGACAGCTTTTCCGAAATAATAGTAGATGGATTTCATGTGGATTTAGACGTTGTACTCGCCACTTATAAAGCACTTACAAGCAAAAGATTAGTCTTAGTAAGCGATGCCATGCTTGGAAGAGGTATGGACGATGGAGTTTATGAGTTTTCAGACTTAATGTGTAAAAAAACAGGAAACACCGTTCAAGTAATTGAAACCGGACGTATCGCCGGCAGTTGTATCACCATGCTGGATGCAGCAAAGCTAATGATGAAAACAACACACTGCACTTTAAACGAAGTTGTCGAAATGGCATCCATCAACCCTGCCAAGGTAATAAATTGCTACCATAAAAAAGGGTCGATTGAAAAAGGAAAAGACGCAGATTTTATTCTTTTAGACGATGATTTTAATTTACATGCAACATTTGTCAAAGGCAAAGAAGTCTATACTGCAAAATGAATATTGTAGAAAGTGGTGTGAAAATGGCCAGTAGCATAAATTATGTGGAATTTGTATGCGAGCAAATCACGGGTGTAGGCGACGTCCGCCACAAAAAAATGTTTGGCGAGTATATGGTCTATGTGAATGATAAGCCTGTGCTTTTAGTGTGTGACGATACAGTTTATGTTAAAATCAAGGATGAAACAACTAAAATTTTAAAGGATAGCGAAACAGGTATTCCATATAAAGGCGCGAAAGAACATTATATTTTAGATATTGAAAACAGAGAGCTTTCTCAGGAAGTTGTGGTGATATTAGAGAAGATTACACCTTTTCCAAAACCTCGAAAAAAGAAAGGTGTTTAACCCTGTTTTTGATTTCAAAAAAATGATATAACACTATTTTTCGTGTCAACGCCTCTCTTTATTCGTGTCATAATCCGCTCGCCTTTCGGGTCTTTGAACATAGTTTTTTTAAACCCTAGCTTTTCATACAGCTTTATTGCCGGAAAATTGTTTTCGTGGACAGATAGGTATATTTTTTTACAGTTATAATCTTCATACATTTTTTGGAGTATCAGCTCCATGGATTTTTTCCCATACCCTTTACCTTGGTATTTCTTATCGATCATAAATCTATCAAGCCACACTTGTGAGTAAAACAAACGTCTATCTTCACCATGCATAGCAAAGCCTATTAAAGTATCGTTTATATAAATGCCATAAAAATCCCACTTCATATTATACGCGTCATTTTCGGCGTCATTAAAACAATGTCCCGACGTTTCTATAAAATGGTCTTGCTCGTCATGAACTGATAAATCTTTAATCAGACTCCATTTATCTTTTGGCATAATTTTAACACTTAATTCATTCAGTTTGCTCATATAAACGACCCTATTCTTAAGCACTCTTTTGGGAAAATATTTTCATCATCATTATCTTGACAAGTTTCTTGGCCTTTGTTTCATCGTAGGTTTTATCAGTTGACAAAATATCAACAAACGGGGTTTTAAAGCCTGCACTCATACCTGTATGCACAAAACCATTTCGTTCATAAAAGGCAAGTCTTTTTACTCGTTGTTCATAGTTCACAGCATTTTTATCATCCATTGTTTCAATAAATAAGGTTATCGGTTTATCCGGAAATTTGTCAAACAGCACTTGTAACAACTTTGAGCCGTAACCTTTTGAATGAATTTCATCGTTTACTGCGATGTAAAACACAAATAAAGTATCTTTCGACTCTATTGTAAACAAAATTCCCACAAACAAGCTGTTATCGTAATACACCTTGAAATCGTAATTTTTCTTTAGTGTTGCCATCCTTATAAGCCACATTGGCATAAGCTCGTCTTTTGGAAAAACTCTTTTCATAAACTGACAAATTTCTTTATAATCAGGTAATTTTCTTGACAAGTCTTTTTCTGTCAATTTCATAAAATATTCCTTTGTTTTAATGGTGGTAGCGTAGGTATAACATATGCCATAGTTTATCTTTTGTCAAGAATTTTAAAATTAAAAACAGACTATATTTCAAGTTTGCTTCACTTCCCTATTCAGACATACTTTTTTGAGATTTTTTTATATGGCACTTGTCTGAATCGCGTACTTTCAACAGCGGGAAAGTAACTGTGAACACTATGCACAAAATGACCATGACAAGGCCGATACCAACATTGTCGGCAACATATCCAAGCACCGGCGCAAAAATCATCAAAAACAACGATTTCAATTGCGCCGAAGCACTGATAACAGTAGCTCTGTTTGACTTATCTATGTTATTGTCTATCTCATCGACAAATATTGGTTTGCGGACACTGTGCAGCGCATAAATCAAAACATAAATCACGCACACCACCAAGTATTGTCCCGAAAATATTGCGAGCAAACCACACGAAACTGCGTATCCTATATGAATTAAAGCTAAGCAGGCTAAACTTGTTCTTTTTGCTTTTAGCAGATACGCTTTTTTAGAGAAGTATGAACCGAAAAGATTTAATATTGCATAAACAAGCCCCAATATAATCTTCAAATTATCGTCAGCAGACAAAGAAGCGATTAGCGATATTCCACTGCCAATGATAATAATTTCTAAAATAGGCTGTATTAAATCCTTTACATAAGAAAAACCTGCTTCGGCAATACCTTCTTCTATCAAGATACTTCTTAGTTTTTTGTTTATACAAAAGCTTTCAACAACACTTTTTGTCATTTCTTTAAATGAAGCATCGTGCTTTTTATCGGAAGTGTCTAAGAATTTCGGATAGCTCATAATCAAAAACAAATCTAAAATATAAGGCACAACAGAAAACAAGAAAATATAACTATCCGACGGCACACTAAGTATTAAAATTATCCCAACCAAGCTACTTACTGCGCTTCCAATCAGTGAAAACGAGCGAGCTCTTCCATACACAAACGTCTTTTCACTTTGCCATTTTTTCGAATCTAAATAGGTATAAATCATAGCCTTGTGGGTTCCCGACCTAAACGCTTCTCCGAAACCAAAGAATACCATTCCGAAAGCCGCAAGAATGAAAGTGTCGGCGAAAAAAAACAAAACAAACGAGACGATGTAAAACCCAAAGCAAAAATACATCTCTTTTTTTCTTCCGAAATAGTCGGCTATAAAGCCTGATGGAATTTCAAACACATTCACAATTATCTCTCTAATGGCGATCAAAACGCCGATTTGAAAGAGATTTATATTGTTTCCCATTAAGTATATTATCAGATATGGCTCGAAAAATTTCAGATTTTTCAAAAAACCGTATGCACAGAATTTCTTTATCTGAAAATCTTTAAGTATATCTTTGCGTAGTTTATCATTCACAGCTCGCCTGTCAACTCCTTAATTTTTTTCTTTGCTTCAACCAAGGTTTCTTTGCCTTTTTCTGTGATCGAGTAGTATTTACGCACTTTCCCCTCATGGTTTTGGCTTTCAACCGTCAAATGTCCTGATTTCTCCAAATTGTGAAATATAGGATAAAGCGTTCCCGGACTTATGTCGTATCCGTGAGATTTCAGCTCCTCTATCATAAACGAGCCAAAAACAGGCTCTTTTTTTGCATGATGCAAGATATGTATTTGTATAAATCCTAAAAACAGCTTTCTCAATACTTGGTCTTCCATAATATCCTCCTAAATTATAAGCCCAAATTCTAATACAACTAGCATTAACAACCATTATTACGAAAATCGTTATCGTGTTTCGTAATAATGTTACTACATTATTTTATTCTTGTCAACACAAAGTTTATTTTATGGTGTGATAGTTTTAAAATCACCACACATAATAAAAAGACATCGGAGTATATCCGATGTCTTTTTATATCGTATTTATGATATTTGCAAGCAGTCTCATCATAGTTTATGCTTTGTTTAAATTTGCTACTGAAGTGCTTTTAAAATAATCTCAACAGCGCCTTTTGTCCCTACTTTTGAAGTATCAATACAAAGGTTATAATTTTCACTATTCGCCCATTTTTGCGCTGTTTGGCTTTCATAGTACTTCGCTCTGTTTTTATCTATTTCAAGTATTTCGTCGGCCATTTTCTTTTCACTTATAGTTTTTCTATCTTCAGGTACTTTATCAAAGCAACGATTCACCCTATATTGCATGTCTGAAGAATAAATGTACACCTTGAACGGATCGCTTTCTCTTAAAATATAATCATAACACCCACCAACAAAAACAGCGCTTGACTTGCTTGCAAGTTTCTTTAGCATGTCTGTTTTAGCAAAACTTGCTTCATTTACCGGCAGCTGCTTATACATCATAAACGAGCGCGAGAATGTATAGCCAAAGCTTCTTGAAACGTTGCTATCAAGCTTATCTATCAGCGTGGTGTCAAGCGCTGCTTGCTCTGAAATCGCCTGCAATATTTCCTTGTCGTAATACGCTATCGACAAAGCATCGGCCACTCTCTTCCCTACTTCACGGCCGCCACTTCCAAACTGCCTGCTTATAGTAATTATTCTGTGCGGTGCATTTGCATCAAAAGTGTTTTGAGGATTTATCACCGATGTTACAGCGCTATTTTCATAAGCGGATACTGATTTGCTTTTATGTAGTTTTTTGCCGGTGATTTTCAATAAAGCGAGTCCCACAATCACAGCACAAAATTCTGCAAACGGAACACTCAGCCAAATACCGTTTATATCGAAAACCAAAGGCAACGTAAATATGCCGATACTAACAAACACAAGACCTCTGCTTGCGGCCACCAAAACGGACTCGAGGCCTTTGCCTATAAAAGTGAAATATCCCGAATTTAAGATGTTAAACCCCGACATCAGAAATGAAAACGCATAGAGTTTGCCTCCGGATACCGCAAGGGCTACCAGCTCAGGATCGCCCTTTATAAACAAACCTACCAGCCACTCGCCAAAGAAAAATAGTAACGAAAACAACATCACTCCAAAAATCAGGTTGCAGATGTATGAGGTGTTCATGATTTTTCTGACTCTTTGGTAATCCTTCATGCCGAAGTTATAACTAACAATAGGTCCGATACCGTCTGAAATTCCAAACAGCAACATGCTTCCAAGCATACCCACATAACTTATCGCCGTAAACGCTGCTACACCTCCTGCGCCCGCAACGCTCATTAGCGAGACGTTAAATAAAAACGTGGTGACCGCACCCGATAACGAGTTTATCCCCTCTGAGCTACCGTTGTACAAAACCGCGCCGATACTTTCGGTTTTAAATTTACCGGTGAATACATTAATCACGTTTTTCTTATCAAGCATCGGCGATATAACAAACAAAAGCGAAGAACTAAGGGCGATTCCCGTTGCTAGCGCCGCGCCTGTCACCCTCATATCAAGCCTTGCGATAAACAGATAGTCAAGCGAAACATTTACAATCACACTTAGTATTGAGCCATACAGGTATCTTTCCGGGCTGCCTACAATTCTTGATAGAAACCCAAAATACAGCATAAGACAAACAGGCGCAGCAAAGATAGATATAACCTGAATATAGGTCGATACATCTGCTAAAAGCAGCTCATCGGCGCCTAAAGTGCGTGCTATGGCATCATTCAAGAATTGCCCCAAAACCGTGATTGAGATTGCAAGGATTAGTATTATTCTAAAAAAAGTTGTAAAAGAATTTTGCGCTTTTTTTGTGTCGCCTGAGCCAAGACTTATTCCTATATAGCTTTGTGTGCCTATACTTATTATCATAGCAACGCCGAAAATAATCGACAAGAACGGCCCGGCAATGTTCACGCTTGCCAAGGCATTAGGCCCCACAAAATTCCCAACAAATATGCCGTCAATCATAACTTGCACGCCGGAAATCATCATGGCAATCACGGCCGGCACGCAGTATTTTATCATTAGCTTAGGAATTTTTTCCGTTCCTAAAATAGTTTCTTTGTTCATGGGTTTTTCGCTCATTTTTCCTCCACGCTGCTATTGTTGATTGGCTCTGCATTGCCGCATTGCTGTAAGGCTTTTATGTCAATTTTTTATCTCTGGGGTGCTTTTTTACATCATATTTATATGTGTACACAGCAAACGCGATACATGAAATATAAATTGCGACCAATGATATATCCATGCCCAGCCTACCCGGGAAAGCAGTCAATAGTATAACAAAAACAATCAGTCCAACCACCCTTGCTATACCAATCATGATTTCTCGGCTCACTGTTCTGCCAATCACATTTTCTGTTTTCATATAGTCGGTTATAATATTCATCACAATAATAGAAAACGGTGTTGTGACAAAAGGCAAAAACACATATTGGAACGAGCCATGAACATAAACGCCAAACTCGTTTCTGAACAGCACCAAGGCTATGCCGCTGATAAACAAACATATACTTCCAACTATCAAATATTTAATCCTATTATGTTTTTTTACCAGCTTGCCAATCACAAGATTGGATATTGTTCCCAAAATCGAAAAAACAGTTAGTATTTGCCCATAGGCCGACCCACTACCTATGGCCTCGTAAATGAGTAATCCCGTCAAAGAAATTGCCGCAGCATCTCTAAGCGTAAACAGGAATTGAGCAATCACAACATATCGCCATTCGTAGCTAACCTTTATATCTTTGAAACATTTTGTAAGCGAAAATTTCATCGGCAATTTTTTCACATTAAATAACATAGCGACAAAAGTAATGAAAATAAAAATACCTATAGCCACCCTAAACATAGTCTGATAGCCTTCTATTTCAACTGAATACATCAATAATATTTGTGTCGATAACAATGGCGCAAAAATATTCGCAAGACTTCCAAGCGCCGAATATACACCTAGGTAAGGGCCTCTTGTATGCGGGTTTGTGCATATTTGTATAAGCGTGTTCAACGAAATCCAAAAGAAACCTTCTCCTGCTCCCCATATTAAGCCCACAAGATAAATAATACTATGATTTTCAATAATTAAATCTTTCGTTTGAAGAAGGAAAACGACAGCACCGGTAATCAAAACCAAGCCAAGCATCATTGACGTAGACATTTTTATATACCTGGATAGTTTCGCAGACACTACCGCACAAATAGCTAAAGCGCCGTATCTAATTATTGAGTAAATACTTATAACTGTGTAGCTGTTTGTATAATCAAGCAAATATACATTTGCAAAAGTCGTAACCATAGTTGCAGCTAAAGTGTAAGCTGTAATGATAATTAATATTAACTTTTCGTCTTTTTGTAACTTCATAAAATCCACCTCGTCATATGAGTTTATCACATTTTTTCAAATAGTATATACTTATTTATCAAAAAATATTTACAAAATAATTAAAAAATACCATTATTAGGCTCAAAAAAAACAGGTTGCTTTATCAGCAACCTGTGAAAACACTCACTTTTAATCTTTTACAGAAAAACAAAATGACGTTTTGTGCATATACACATCTTCCGGCTGCAGTATAGGCGACGGAAAATGAGAGTGGTTCACTGCGTTTGGATAGTGCTGTGTCTCAAAGCAGATACCATCGTGCATGCCATAACAAGCACCGTCTTTTCCGTCTGTAGTGTTTAAGAATCCTGCTGTGTACACTTGCAAGCTTGGCATGCTTGTGTACACCTCTAAACAGATTCCGCTTTTTTCGCTGTATAGGCTGGCAATGGGTTTGTTTTCTTTTTTTGCAATAACAAAGTTATGATCAATGCCTTTTGTTATTTGCAAGTCTTCATGCGCCAGCAGTGGCCCGATTTTTTTCGCTTCGCGCAAGTCTAAAGGCGTGCCTTCCACTGCGGAAATTTCGCCTGTGGTGATGTTTTCCGCGTCACTTTTGGTATAGCTATCGGCACACACAGATACGTACTGCTCGTTTATTTTGCCGCTATCATGGCCGCAAAGATTGAAGTAGCTGTGATTAGTCAAACTTATCGGCGTTGCCGTGTCTGTTTTAGCCTCATAGCTTATCTCTAGGCAGCCCGGTGCCGAAAACCTATACGACACCGACGCATTTACCGTGCCGGGATATCCTTCTTCTCCATGTGGCGAGTTAATGAAAAACGTGACTGCTTCGTCTTTGACATCCACATCCCACACCCTTCTGCTAAAGCCTAAAAATCCACCGTGAATATGGTTTGGCGGATCACTTTTTGAAAGTGTCCACACTTTATCGTGCAAGGAAAACTGAGCGTTTTTAATGCGTCCCGCGCACCGTCCCACACAAACTCCAAGATAAGGATCATTTTGTCTATAGCTTTCTATATTCTCATAGCCCAGACACACATCCAGCAACTTACCGTTTTTGTCCGGCACCGACAACGAGTATATCAGCGCACCAAATGAAAGCAGCTCTACCTGCGAGCCGTGCCCATCACATAATGTGACTAAGTGAATGTCTTTGCCTTCTATCTGTCCCACACATTTACTGCTCAACATATGAATCCCTCTTGTATTGTTTATTTTTCAGCATGCTTATAGGATGTTTCACCCTTGAAAGCTTATCTTCGCTGTCGATTGGACTGTGAACTGTCACACCTTAATCTTACGATATTTTGCCTAAATTCCCACACTTTTTAGTTGCAATATTGCAATGTTTAGCTATTTTCTTAATTGTTGATTTCACTTTAATGACATTCATTCTAACACAAACTATAAGAAGTAATCAAATGCAGCAAAAAAACCAAATTAAAGCTTATAATAACAAATAAAAAAGCAATGTTGTTTCTTGCTGCTTCCTTCATTTTTTAATCAAATTTTAATAAATGTATGCTATATTATTTACAGAAATATGTTGAGAAAGGATTGCTTATGAGGGTTTTGCTTGCCGAAGATGAAAGAGACATGAATAAAATCATCACAAAAAAATTGACATCCGAAGGCTATGCCGTTGATAGCTGTTTTGACGGCGATACCGCTCTTGACTATATTGTCAGCACTGATTACGACGTAGTGATACTTGACATTATGATGCCAAAACAAGACGGTTTTTCGGTACTAAAATCAATGCGCTTGAAATGTATCGAAACTCCTGTGATTTTTCTAACGGCAAGAGACGCCGTATCGGATAGAGTAAAAGGTCTTGATTTGGGAGCAAATGATTACCTTATAAAGCCTTTTTCTTTCGAGGAGCTGATGGCGCGTATTCGTGTGATGACAAGACTGAAATCCGGAACATCCGCAAATATATTATCTGTCGCCGACTTATCACTCGACATTAGCTCACACATTGTAAAGCGTGGAGATACTGTGATAAACCTATCTGCAAAAGAGTATGCCATTTTGAAATATATGATGTATAATGTCGGCGTTGTGCTGTCACGCGAAAAAATCGAAAATCATATTTGGAACTATGACTATGAAGGTGGCACGAATGTGGTGGACGTTTATATTAGGTATCTCAGAAAAAAGCTTGACAGCGACTTTGATGCAAAACTTATTCACACCGTGAGAGGAAGCGGCTATGTGCTTCGGGAGAATCTATGAAAAAAGTATCTGCAAAAATAAGGCTGACCCTTTTCACAACACTTCTCATGCTACTCATGGCAAGTGTTTTAATCGCCCTGATGTTCTCGATGAGTGATGACATTGTTGTGGCAAACAGCATCGAGCAGCTGACCGAAGTGGTTGATGATAACTCAGACGAGCTTGAGTTTGATGACGGCAAGCTTGATATTGACGATGTGGATTTTTTCAAAAAAGGCGTATACACGCTGTTATATTCGCAGGATGGTGAATATATCGCGGGTGATTTCCCGGAAGAAGGCATTGCCACACAGCCGTTTTCAGACAAAGAAACCACCGAGTTTACCGCAGACGGAACGCTATACTATATCTACGACAGGCTATCGCCGGTGGAGGACTCGCACTCTCTTGTGTGGATGCGTGGGGTTATAGCGGTGGACGAAGTTGCAAGCGCTACAAACAGCATTTTGCAAACGGCGTTGTTCTCTTTGCCGTTTTTTGTGATTTTGGGCGCGATTGGATGCTACCTTATTGCTAAAAGCACATTTCGGCCCATAGACAAAATCGTAAACACAGCAGAGCAAATAAGCGAGAGCGAAAACCTATCTTTGCGTATTGAATTGCAAGGCGGAAGTCCCGAAATTCGCAAGCTTTCCGATACATTCGATAAGATGTTTGAGCGTTTAGAGGGTGCGTTTGAAGCAGAAAAACAGTTCACCTCAGACGTTTCTCACGAGCTTAGAACACCGACCGCCGTTATCTTAGCACAGTGCGAGTACGCCATCGGCGACAACATCTCGCCAGAGGATAAAGAAGACGCACTTCAAACAGTGCAACGGCAAGCATTTAAGATGTCAAATCTCATATCTGACTTGCTAAGTTTAATACGTCTTGACAGAGGCACCCAAAAAGCAGAGCTTCGGCAGATGAATCTTAGCGAGATTGTGCAAGAAGTCTGTGAAGAACAAGAGCTGCTTGCCCCGCTCAACACCAAACTAACATATGATATCGCGCCTAATATAAGTGGAGTGTTTGATCACGCTATGATCAACAGGCTTCTTACAAACTTAATAAACAATTCATTTTGCTACAAAAAAGAAAATAGTGATGCAACTGTCTATGTCACTCTTTCTGAAACCACTGAGGAAATCAAATTATCGGTTAAAGACGATGGCATCGGAATAGCAAAAGAGCACAAGGAAAAGATTTGGCGCAGATTTTATCAAGTGGACAGCTCACGCACAACAAGTCAAGATGGAAATATGGGTTTAGGGCTGTCTATGGTGGCGCAAATTGCCAAACTTCACAACGCAAAAATCGAGCTTGAAAGCCAGCCGGATAAAGGTAGTTTGTTCACAGTGATATTCCCAAAATAAAATTCACAGCTTTAATCTTACTTTAATTTTCAAGGTGTAAACTTAAAGCATCAAATATAACCACATACAAAACACAAGGAGACATTACTATGAAATCAAAAATCACACTAAAAACACTCGGCATTATCTTTTGTGCTGCTTTACTTACAGTAGCCCTTGCCGGCTGTAATAATACTACGGTTGCAGAACCCACACCTACCGCAGAAAGTACCCCGCCGATTTCCGAGCCGGCTTCGACCGTCTCACCTGAAGTATCATCACAAAGCCCGACAAGCACTAACAGCGAAAATTATATCGGTGAAGCCGAGGCGACAGCCATAGCGCTGGCACATGCAGAATTATCTGAAGCCGATGTTTCGCATATGCTGTGCAAGCTGGATTATGACGACGGCAAAGCGGAATATGAAGTGGAGTTTTGGGATGGCACAACCGAGTATGACTATGAAATCAACGCGCTGAGTGGCGAGATTACCGGCTACGACTATGACATGGAAAGTTATAACGTAGCAGCGCCTACAACCACACCTGATGCATCTGCTTCAGGCGAATATATCAGCGAGGCCGAGGCGACATCTATAGCGCTGGCACATGCAGGCGTGACAGAAAGCGAAGCCGGTCCCATCAAATGCCAGTTTGACTTTGATGATGGCCATGCCGAATATGAAATCGAGTGGATAATCGATAGAACAGAGTACGAATATACCATCAGTGCTACCGATGGCACAATTTGGGAGCATGATGTGGATTACAACAACTGATTTCAAGCTTACATATATAAAAAATCCACCCTTATAACAAAGAGTGACTGATATCATATTTGTTTTTCAACCGACATTTCGGAGCCAAATCCGATGTGTCGGTTTTTTGCTTAGCATGCCCAATGGTATATTGTAAAGTTTGTACTTAGATATGGAAACTGTCTGCGAAATTTTGTATAATGTAAGTGATCGAATTCTTCATATATTAAAAGCGAGGTCATAATGAAAAAACTACTACTTGCGTTTTTACTTGTTTCGATTGTTTTGTTTGTAGTTGCATGCACAGCTTCGAATGATGTGGATGTAGAAGTAAATGAGCCGCCTGCCGGTGAAATCATTAATTCGCAACCGAGCACAGAAGATGAAGCGATAAAAGAAAATGAAGTAGATTACACACCCTATGCTAATTTAGTCAACACATATTTTGATATATACGGAGAACTTGTTGCAGAGCAAAATCATGCAGACGGTGGGATAAATACCGCAGGGTTTAATTACGCCGAGCTTGTAGACCTGGATAACGATGGTGTGCTTGAGCTTATTTTAGCCGGTGTTTTAGATGATGTGAACGCTATCGAAAGTGGCTCGAGCGCTATTGATTTGTATTTTGATGGTGATACTTTCAACCTGAAAGAACTCGTTGAAATTTACACGCTTTCCGATAGCGGCGCGGCTGTGCTTTTGAGCAAACAAACTTTCTCCAGCTATGGTAACGGCGGCGTAGAATTCGGCGTCGAGTATGCAAAAGAATCCGAAAACACATATATTTTAAATAGTTTTCGCAGTGACATTGAAACAGTTACATACTACGAACTCTCTAATGGTAGGCTAAAAGAAAATTTAAGCTATGAGCTGATTTATGACTATGATAGCGACGAATACATTGCTATATTGAATGATCAAAAAAGTGATATGACGGCAATTGAAAACGCTGTAGCGGCTAAAGGCGAAGTTGTGGCGCATCGACTAAGTTGGCTTTCTCAGACAGAATTAGACGAACTAGTTATGAGAAACGAGAAAACCTTTTCATTTTTAGAGGAATATGCGCCTATAAACAGCTAGCTCAGTGTCAAAAACATAAAACAAGATGCGATAAGGTAGCGAGCCTTATCACATCTTATTTTTGTGAAACATGTAAATATTATTGGTTTTCACTTTATGGAAAGTGGTTTTAAAAATTTTAGCTCAAGTCTTCGCCGTTAGTTGCGATAACTTTTTTGTACCATTCATATGAATCTTTCAGTGTGCGTTTACCACTACCTTTGCCGAAATCGTCTAAATCCACATAAATAAATCCATAACGCTTGCTCATTTCTGCGCTTGAAGAGCTGACTATATCAATCGGGCCCCATGCACAAAATGCGATAATATCCACGCCGTCTTTAACGGCTTCCTTCATTTGCATTATGTGATCGCGATAGTACTCGACTCTATATGGGTCTTTGATGCTTCCATCATCTTCCACTTTGTCGATGGCGCCTATACCGTTTTCAGCAATCATCAAAGGTACTTGGTATCTGTCCCAATACTGAGAAAGGCAATTGTAAAAGCCCAGTGGATCTACCCGCCAGTCCCATATAGTGGGTTTCAGGTGTGGATTTTGATCAAAATCGCATGGATCCATGCCGTGTTTGTCGGAGTCAATTATTTTTGTAGAGTAATATGAAAGAGCCAAGAACTCCATGCAGTTGTCTTTCAGTAGCTCAAGATCTCCCTCTTGCACTTTGAGATCAATGCCGTTTTCCTCAAAATAGCGGACTGCAAACATTGGATATTCTCCACGAAGCTGCACATCACTGAAATAGTATTGCATTCTATTTCTTTGCATTGTAAGCACAATATCTTCCGGCTTGCAAGTAGCAGGATAAGAAGTAAGGTCGGCAAGCATGGTTCCCATTTTACACTGTGGGCAAATTTCTTTCGCCATAGCGACTGTTTCCGCCCCTGCCACAAACTGATTGTGCACTGCTTGATACATCAGCTCTTCCATGTTTTCGGCTTGGTCTTCATATATGCCAAGGCTGCCAAACTGAACTACTGGCACAAGATTTACTTGATTGCACACTATCCAATACTTTACTTTACTGCCATATCTTTCGAGTAAAACTTTTGCGTATCTCACAAAAAAGTCAATCATTTTCCTGTTTGCAAACCCGCCGTACTCTGTCACCAAATGAAGAGGAATATCATAATGAGACATTGTCATGATAGGCTCCATGCCGTTTGCAATGATTTCATCTATCATTTCATCATAAAACTCAAGGCCTTTTTCGTTAGGGGTCAGCTCGTCACCTTTTGGGAAGATTCTGGACCACGAAAAACTGCTTCTAAAACACGTGAAGCCCATGCCTTTTAGTAGTTTTAAGTCTTCGCGATATGTGTGGTAAAAATCTATACCGTGCCTTTTGGGATAATATCCTTCTTTGTCGGCGGCGGCTTTAATTATGTAATCTAAATTACCGCCACCTTCGCTGTCTATCTTTTTTCTGTCAAGGTTTTTATCATAAAGATGTATGTCTGATGTGGACGGTCCGCGTCCATCCACATCAAAAGCACCTTCTATTTGGCACGCAGCAACAGCGCCGCCCCATAAGAAATCTTTTGGAAATGTTTTGTTATATGTCATTGATAGCACCTTCACTTTTCTAAATTGTTTTCAAGTTTGCGAAACCTTTTATCTAAAGACTCTGTGATTTTCACAAGCTGTTTTGCGATGTTTATTTCACTGTAAATTGTCATCACAGTGTCTTGCGCATGTGCAAACAACATGGTGTATTCATCATCGGTTTCGCTTTGCATCGCCGATTGGATTACATCTGTTTGGGTTTGGTGCGCCAGCACTATCTTATCATGAGCTTCTTTCAGGTTTTCGTTAGCTTTTTCTATATCAAATTCAGCAATGGCATCCAGTGCTTTTTTGCATGCAGCTCTGGCATCCCCTGCATTTAGAATTATCGACATTGATTTTTCAATAGTTTCTTCGCTCATAAAATTTCTCCATTCGTTATTCTGATTCTTTTTCAGCTGCCGCAAGTTCAATTTTTTCGTATACTTTAAAGAACGGAAGCCAAATAAGTGTTGCAACCGCCACCACAACGGCCATCAAAATCAGTCCTGTAAGAGATCCAGTACTTAGCCAAGTGGAAAGTGGGAACGGTGTATACCACAGTTCAAATTGTATCATTGGAATTGGTGCAAACGCAATAACTTTTGTGCCAAACCATACGATTAGCGGTAAAATTATACCTTGTAGCCACATGGGGAACATAAGATATGGGTTCCATGCAATTGCTCCAAAAACCACAGGTTCGTTGATGTTGAAAATCGCAGGAGCGAGGCAAGCTCTACCCAGGGCTTTCAGTTTTGGCGCTTTTGAAAGCATCAGCATAATTACTAAAGGCATTGTGCAACCTATGCCACCAACCCACAAGTAAGCCGAGTATATGGTTGTACTGGTAACAAGATTTGTGGCTGTGCCTTCCATATTAGCAACAATTGCCGCAAGTAGTAGCGGTGTGAATACCGGCCCAAGTACCCAGGATGAAATGCCCATAGAATACAAAAAGCAGAACAAAAACATCATAATTGAAAAGCCCCATGCTGTTTCCATTATGCCGCCCAAAGGCATGAAAATCGCAAGCAAGATATTGTAAATGTCAACGCCAATAATGTCAACAGTTACCCAGCCTAGTGTGATAACCAAACCAACAGGTAGCATGGAGTCAAACCAAGATCTTACAAAGTCGGGAATAGCAGAGTCTTCTTTAAAAAAGGAGAATTTTCCGAAAGCGCCGCAGATAATTCCGGATATAACACCGGCAAACATAGCAACAAACATTCCGCCTGCACCAAATGCAGAGTGGCCAAAGCCTATGGCACCATCATTGATAAGCTGAGGTGTAATGATGATACCAAACAAAAGAAGTCCGCTGATGCCTGCGATAATTCTTTGTTTGCGCAGTCTTCTTTTCTCCATCAGGTTAAAAGGAATTAAGAAGGATACCATAAGAGCTATAGTTCCCATGGTCCAGCCGAACGGTGTCCAAAAGTTTGGCCATCCGGCAATTGCAAATACATCGCCGGGTATTGTCAGCATAACAAATACGGAGCCAAGAAAAATAAACGGAAGAGTTTGCATCATGGAGTCTTTTAGTGTGACTATCCATATGTTAGCACTAACTTTCGACATTACCGGTGAAAAATCTTTCTCAAGCCAATTTAGTAATTTTTTCAATTGAAACAACCCTCTTTCTTATTTTAATTCTTCTAGTAAATGATCAAGTGCTTTATTACCGTCCAGCGTAGCGTAGTATTCCCCCTTCATCAAAATCACTTTAATATCTTCATCGTGTATGAATGTTTCCACTTCGTCTAGTATGTAAGCAAGATGTGGTCCCACCATAAGCACATTAATTTCATCTATGTAGTTTTCAATTTCGGATTCGCTGCGCGCCTTTATGGACATATCGATATTTCTTGCAATTGCAGCTTTTCTTATGTTGGTAGCCATAAATCCTGAACTGGCTCCCGAACCGCATACCAATAATACATTTAGTTTCATTACTGTTTTCTCCTTTTTATAGCTGTTGTGCTTCCTTGCATTCAGTAAACCAAAAAATACCACAACATTCAAACCGACTTTTGCACTCTAGGGATGCATATAACTATTTGCCCCCATTGAGTGCAATAATGTATTAGACCTTTACTTAATATTTTTGTATAATTATTTATTAAATGGAGGTGTATTAAACTGCTATGAAGGAAATACATTTCAAGTTAATTAAGGTATTGATCACAAAACAAAATCACATAAAATCCACTCAATTGGCACATGCTTTAAATGTGTCTTTGCGTAGCGTGAAAA
>CAYJIC010000007.1:0-39660 GCA_964370155.1 uncultured Oscillospiraceae bacterium | reverse complement strand
TTTACAAATATCTTGGCGGATTCAACGGCAAAACATTGCCTGTTCCCATGATGAACGTTGTAAACGGTGGTAGCCACGCAGACTCTACTGTTGACTTCCAAGAGTTCATGATCATGCCTGTAGGCGCTAAAGACATGAAAGAAGCCTTGCGTATGGGTGCTGAAACTTTCCATAACTTGCGCAATGTTTTGAAAGCAAAAGGCTACAACACCAATGTTGGTGACGAGGGCGGTTTTGCTCCTAGCTGTAACGACGGAAACGAAGAACCCTTGCAACTGATTGTTGAAGCTATCAAGGCAGCCGGTTATGTGCCGGGCGAAGATATCTGCATCGCTATGGACGTTGCAGCATCTGAGTTCCACAACAAAGAAACAGGCATGTATGAGCTGAAAAAATCCGGTGGCGGCACAAAAACAACAGACGAAATGGTTGAGATGTATGCAGAATGGGTTGAAAAATATCCTATCGTTTCCATCGAAGACGGTCTGGGCGAAAGCGACTGGGACGGCTGGAAAGTATTAACAGATCGTCTGGGCGAAAAAATCCAGCTGGTTGGCGATGATTTGTTTGTTACAAATCCACGCATCCTAAAAGAAGGCATCGAAAAAGGCATTGCAAACTCCATTCTTGTTAAAGTGAACCAAGTTGGTTCCTTGACAGAAACATTTGATGCAATGGAAATGGCTAAAAAAGCAGGATATACTTGTGTTGTTTCTCACCGTTCAGGCGAGACAGAAGACACAACTATCTCTGATATTGCTGTTGGTTTCAATGCAGGCCAGATCAAAACCGGTTCAATGAGCCGTACTGACCGTATTGCAAAATACAACCAATTGCTACGTATCGAAGATGAATTGGGTGCAGTTGCTGAGTATCAAGGTAAAGAGTGCTTTTACAACGTTGACTAATTAGATGGTTTGATGTTGTTATAAAAAGTGAAGCTGATTTTATTAAGAACCGTCTCTTTTATAGGAGATGGTTCTTTTTTTGTGGGATATTTTACCGTGATGAATTTTTGTTTTTTTACGAAACACGTGCTGTATGGTCTGGTTTGCTTGATGGAACTCACTTTTACTTGTGAAGCAAGGTGATGAATTGAAAAAATATGGTATTCCGACTTGACAATATTTGAATATGTGTGGTAAAATATTTAAGTGCCTTTGGAGAGGTGTCCGAGTGGTTTAAGGAGCTGGTCTTGAAAACCAGTGACTCCGCAAGGGGCCGTGGGTTCGAATCCCACCCTCTCCGCCAAAAAATCTTCTGCGACAAATGTCGCGGAAGATTTTTTGATTTAAATAGCGTGGGATTCGAAAGGCAAACTTTGGAAACAATTCTAAATTAAAATAACCCCGTCTATTTTCCTTGCACATAGTGTGGAAAGCAGACGGGGTTTATTATTAAAATATAACTACAGTACTACGGGGTTTGAGGTGGTGACGATCCTGTAAAATGTAAGTCCGTTTATTACGGTTTTTTCGAATGTGCCGTATATTTCAACCAAGCTATCGGCCTGTGGGAAAGATGGATTTTCTTCTTCGGTAACAATAAACTCCAGACCCTGTGGGCAACATCCAAGCGCATCGTTGATAACGACATAATGCTGCTCAGAGGAGATATCATCGAAATATTTTGAATAATACACACCTTGCACTTTCAGCACTTTACCCACATAAAAGTCAGGATTCCACATCATGTCGTATATTTGCGCATAAGTGATGGTGCTACTCATTTTGGTAAAGTCATAGTCGACAACAGTGCCGTCGTCCAAAACAGTGGTATAATCTGATGACGTGGGCAAGCCTTCGCCGTCACCAAAATGGCCCTCTATAGGCTGCATGTCGTAAAAGACACTATCAGTGTTTCCTTCGGTTTCCACAGTGGCGCTGCTCTGGGCCATTACTATGGTGCTTTCTTGATTGGTGGAACATGCAGCGGTAGAAAACACCATGATTAGACATAGAATAAGACATAGAAATTTTTTCATTTTATCCCTCTGATTTTTCTGATGAAGCAAGCGATGAAAAATACTATTATATTCATGCAAACAATGCCGGAACCTACAGGCACGCTTACAAATATCGAAGACAACAACCCGACTACAGCACAAAAAATGGATATAATGGCCGAGGCTATGATTACAATCTTGAAGTTGTGGAACAAGCGCATGGCCGACATGGCAGGGAAGATGACCAACGCGGAAATCAGCAAGGAACCCACAAGGTTCATGGCAAGCACAATAACGGCTGCAATTACAACGGCTAATAACAGATTGAATGCTTCCACTTTCATGCCTGTAGCCTTGGCAAATGTTTCATCAAACGTGACGGCAAATATCCTGTTGTAATACAAAACAAAAATCGCAAGTACAAGTAAAGATAAAATAATGCACATCCACACGTCGGTAGGTGTAAGGGTGAGTATAGACGTCGCACCAAAAAGCGTGGTGCATACATCACCAGCCAAATTGGTGGAAACAGGGAAAAGGTTCATCACCAGATAACCTATAGCCAGCGCACCCACAGAAAGCATGGCAATGGCAGCATCGCCTCGGGTTTTTGCGTTTTGACCACGCCTAAGCAGTAAAATAGCACACACTGCCGTTGCCGGAAACACCAGCCACATCACACCGGCTATCCTCAAGACAGTGGCCACAGACAGTGCGCCAAAAGCCACGTGCGACAACCCGTCGCTGATATAAGAAAAGCGTTTCAATACTAAAGTAACACCTAAAAGCGATGAAGAAAGTGCAATAAGTACACCTACAATAAAAGCATATATGACGAACGGAAACGAAAAATAAAACTTTACTATCTCAATCATTTCTTGCATGAATAACCCTCCTCGTGTGAAAGACTTTTAACATACTCGTCTTTTGGAAGGAATGTGATGGCGGAGCCAATATTAAGCACATGACTGGCATATGAAAGAGCAGTTTCAACATCGTGAGAAATCATGATGATGGTCATACCGCTTTTATGAAGGTCTTGTATGGTTTGATACATTTCACTTGAAGAAGATGTATCAAGGCCTGCCACAGGCTCGTCCAGTAGTAAAATCTTATCTGCGGCACAAAGTGCTCTTGCCAACAAAGTACGTTGTTGCTGGCCGCCTGAAAGCTGACTGTAACTTTTTTGGGCAAGATGGGTGATACCAAGCTTTTCCATGTTTTGCTTAGCTATAGATTTTTCGGCGCGACTGTAAAACATGCGCTTTCCAAGACGTGATAAGCATCCTGAAAGCACCACTTCCCACACAGATGCAGGAAAATCACGCTGTATCTCGGTTTGTTGCGGAAGATAGCCGATTTCTGTGGGTTTCACATCGCCCACAAAACCGATATTACCGGAAATAGGGGAAAGAAGGCCGAGTAATGTTTTCATCAGCGTGCTTTTTCCGCTACCGTTTTCGCCAATGATACATAAATAGTCGCCACTGTGTATCCGGAAATTGATGCCATCTTGCACCACTTTCTTTTCATACCCAACACAAAGGTTGTCACAGGTTAGTTGTAGCATATATTCTCCTTTGCCTTAAGACTTTAAGATAAAGCGGTTTTCAAAACCTGTAAATTTTCTTGCATGACGCTGAGATATGTAATGCCATCTGCGATATCATCGGAGTTTACAGATTGCAAAGAATTCAGGCCCAGTATTTCTCTATCTTGGTTTTGGCTACTATTTATGATGGTTTGTGCCAGATCGGTGTTACCACCGTCGATAGTGAAAATATAGGTTGCTTGTATTTCATCAAGTGCTTCGGCTAAATATGCTACTGTTTCAAAACTAGCTTCGCTTTCGGTGGAGCATCCGGAAAATGCAGCATGATGAGAAAGATTGTAATCTTCAAGAAGGTATATAAACGGGAACCTATCGCCGAAAACAAGGGTGTCTTGTGATGCAGCGCTGATAGATTCAGAATATTCTGCATCTAGACTTTCAAGAGACTCGATATAAGCATCGGAGTTTTGCTTGTACTGATCGGCACTTTCAGGATTGATTTCACTAAGTTTGCTTGTGATTTCTTGGCAGAAAACAACAGCGTTTCTTAAAGACAACCATATATGCTCGTCCACCGCACTTTCGTGGTCATGATCGTCGTGAGTTTCTTCTTCGGTGTGGTCATGATCGTCGTGGGCTTCTTCAGCAGAATGATCATGTTCGTCGTGTGCGTATTCAGGCTCCATATGGACAGAGTCTCCAAGCAAATCCACCATATTCATAGACACAACATCAGAGCTATTGTCTTGCGTGAAAAGGTCTTCCACCCATGTATCAGACGTACCACCATTATAAATAAACAAATCAGAATCTAGTATGGTGGCAATATCTGCTGCACTTGGCTGGTAGTTGTGCAAATCTACACCGGAATCAAGTAATAATGTAACATTAATATTTGTCGAATTTGTGATTTCTTTTACCCAGTCGTAAATAGGGAAGATGGAGACAACGACATTTAAAGGCTCATCCTGTGCAGATGATGCAGAAGTAGTATCAACGTTTGAAGATGTATTTTCTGAAGACGATGCAGGTGCACCGCAAGCAGACAATAAGTATAAAACCGCAATAATCACACTGAAAATACAAAGGAATTTTTTAGACATGATAGTATCCTCTTTTCTAAACATATTTTGATATACTAAGCATCAATGGTGGAGCAGTTTTCACACATGCCATAAAGAGTGGCGTGATGTAAATTAACCATAAAGCCATTATTTGACTTTAAAGACTGAGACAGGTTATCTGCTATGATATTGTCCATATGAGAGGTCAGTCCACACCCTGAACATACTAGATGTAAATAACCACTACATTGTAAAGGGTCTAGATACTGAAAAAGTGGCTCTTTACTGTTTTTTTGGAAAGTGCGCTTTAAAATACCTTCATTTTCCATCTGAGACAGATTTCTGTAAACCGAGCTTAGGCTGATGCCACCGCCTGAAAAATAATCGGCAATTTGTCTGGCAGAAAACTGCGAATGCAAGTTGGTTTTGAAGAAATCTAAGAGCTGTGTTCGTTGCTTTGTTTGATACTTTTTCACTTTGTTCACACCTCATTTGACTATAAGTAAAACTTGACATTTGAGAATCATTCTCAAATAGTATAGAATGATTTTGAATATATGTCAAGCGAATAAAGACGAAAAAACACCGTAAAACTGTGTGAGGTGTTGACTCCAATACAGCTTTACGGTGTTGGTTTTTATACAATGATAATAAAATAAAGTTAATCAGGTTTTCTTAACAATACAGATAATCCGTTGGGGTTGGCATTGTTGAGGTTATACTCAGTGACGCCTAATTCTTTCATC
The DNA here is from genome assembly GCA_964370155.1 of uncultured Oscillospiraceae bacterium. Lineage (GTDB taxonomy): Bacteria > Bacillota > Clostridia > Oscillospirales > Ruminococcaceae > JAAYCI01. Next base: position 34,353 of record CAYJIC010000007.1, on the reverse strand, counting down.
CATGTATGAACTTCTTCTTCGGTATGCTGCCATGCGTTGTGTGGATGATACCAATCAAAGTTTATCATATTGTTTGTTTCAAAATCGAAGTTATCGCTCCAAAAACATTTAAAGAACGTGTAATACAGCAGTCTTTGTACGTTATGTGTGCCGGCCGGAATACCTAACACCGGAATAGGATTCTCCAGTGTTATTTTTGCATCTAGCTTAGACAGTTCACGTCCCAGCTCTGTGATGGGCTCACATTGCTTTAAGCATTCTTCGGCAGATAAATCCTTGAAAGAATCACGAACATATTGATCGCAAAATTGCTTTACAGGATTCATCTTCTTATAAATATAAAAGAAGAACTGGCCACCGGGCTTTACATATTGATACAAATGTTTTACTGCATCATAGGTGTTTGGCGTGTGATGTAGCACACCATCGGCAATAACAAAATCAAACTGGTCCCATTTCAAGGGAAGCTGCATTAAGTCTGCTTGCATTACCAATACATTATCAAGATCTTTTGTGTTCATGTGAGTGACATAGGCAGCGTCAGAAATATCGGCACCAACCACATACCCCGGAGAGTGTGTAGCCATCATTTTCAAGTTAAAACCGGAGCCGGTTCCCACCTCTAAAATGCTGTTTTTTTCCTTGTAAAAATTATATAGTGCTTCTGTGGTTTTTTCTAAGCCGAATTTTTCGCAAAACCATTCTTCAAACATACGCTGTTCTTGTAGACGAAAGCCGTAGTTTGAAAAACGTCGCCATTTTTCGGAAAAAGTTGACGTGGTTTTGTCTTGCTCATCACACCAATCTAACTCTAAAGCTTTTCGATTTGATAAAAAGCAAGGCACGCCTTGAATAATAGGGTACTCGCTTTCACCGTGGAAAAAAGAGCCATGAACAACGTCATCTGCATCCGATTTAGTGGACTCTAAATGTACGTTTTCTCAGTTGCCAACTTTTTTCATGATTTCCAGTGCGGATTGTTTCATAAGATTCATCCTTTCGATATGAATTACTATTAAAAAGTTTAAAATAAAAATTACTCAGCGTGATTTTTGCGCTTTCACCATAGATTTGTAGAAGTCAACGGCTCCGGGCAAGCTGTCAATACATAAGTTTTCGTTCAGGCCATGTACGCTGTTCAGCTGTTGCTTGTTGATTTTTAGCGGCGCAAACCTCAGGCAGTTATCGCAAACATCTGAAAAGAACCTAGCGTCCGTGCCACCGGTCATGACATATGGAACCACCGTGACACCGGGGAAATGCTCTTGAATAGAACCTTCCAGCTCCTTGAATGGCAAGGCAGTGAAATCCACTTCAGGAGGCATTATTCCTATATACAATTCTTCCATCTCAATGTCGTGTTTTTTGGCTATAGTACGTATTATATCAAGAGATTCGTCAGGACCCTGATGGGAAATAAAACGCATATTGGCAGTGAGAAAAGCTTCTTGAGGGATAACATTGTATCCGTCGCTACCTTGCTGCATAGTGAACGCTGTGGTGGTGCGTATCATGGCAGCACCTTGACTGCTGATTGCAGGCATCAGCTTGCATAAAAGAGGCTTAAACAGCCACAAGTTTGCAAATATCATCTTGTATAAAAACGGCATTCCGGGAGAAAGCCTGGTGAACATTTCGGTTGCCGCAGGTGAAAAACGTGAAGTGAACGGATAGTTTTTCTCTATGTCGCACACAAAGCTTGAAAGTCTTGCAATGGGTGTGTTTTTAGGTGGTGCGCTGGCATGTCCGCCGTTACCTTTTGCGATGAATTTCACGTCGCCATAACCTTTTTCAACCACGCCTACCATGGCGAAAACACCTTTTGCGCCGGCCAAAGGCTCTTCCAGCATCATGCCGCCTTCGTCTATCAGCATTTTAAGATGAACACCTTGCTCCATAAGATAGTCGTTGATAAGCGGGGCACCTTTGCCACCGATTTCTTCGGTGCAACTGCTGGCAAGATAGACATCACATTCAGGAACAATACCATCGGCCAAAAGCTCTTCTGTCGCTTGTAAAAAACAAGACAGGCTGGCTTTTGTGTCTACAGTGCCACGGCCAAAAACCACTTTTTCGCCGTTGTAGTCCAGTATTTCGCCACTAAATGCAGGATGGTCCCACTTACCGCTCGCTTCCACAACATCATGATGGCTCATAAACATAATGGGATCTTTAGAAGATTTGCCACTCCATTTAAAAAGCAAGCTTCCGTCAAATACCATCTTTTCACAATGCTTGTGTATCAGCGGATACATGTCTTTTAACGTTTCATGGAAAGCTAAAAACTTTGTGATATCTTCATCACCACGTGCGGAAATGGTTTCTTTTTGGATAAGTTCGCTCAAGTTTTCGGCGTATTTTAATGCCCTGTCATTGTCGACCTGAATTTCCGCCGCCGCAGGGTAGGGTTTTAACATTATTGCACGGATGGCCGCTATGGCAAGCAAAAGTATTACCAAACATAATAAAAACAAAATTGCATATAAAATAAACATGATATACCCCTTTTAAAAGCTTGTGTTATGTTGAATTACCCAAGTTTGGCTTTAGCTCTTTTATCTCTCAAATAAAGCAGGTATGCAATACCTATGGCAACAGCGCCACTGGGAATGATCATAAAACCAACAGACCCTACAAGTGAGGGAACCATTACGAATAGTATAATCATGAAAGTGAGAGGTATGGCGGCAATTCTTAAGTTGCCTTTGAAATACTTGTATCCAAGTGCGCCAAACAAGGCAGGAACTACATTGTTAAACGCCGGTGCAAGGGTAGGGCTTGACAATATCGGTTGCAACGGTGTCAGCATTAGCACGCCGACAGCCAGTATCACTGTGGTGACAAGAGACGATGTAGCGATGGATAGTGTTGACACGATCTCGTTTTCAGGTGTGCCGACGGTGGTGCCGACAATGTTGGCGGCGTTAAGTGCGCACGGGATTTTTAGGTTTGTCAGGTTGCCTGTGATAAAGGCGAGGTAACTGCCGCCTGTGCCGAGTACCGGCGCAAATATAATAAACTCTGCGATGGAGGACAGAATATACACCGGAGCCACCTGCGCAAGACCCATCATCACGGCGGGAAAATCAGGAAAAGCGCCTACAATGCTTCCCATCACAAAAGGCGCACCCAGTAACATTATCGCTCCAATAAATAGGCCGATACGCCCAATGGTGTGTAGTTGATTATTAAATTTATCAAAAAATACTTGTTTTTCTTGCTCAGTCATTTTCATATCTCCTTATACCAAAATTCCGACAAATACGATACCGACCATGGCTAAAAGCATGCTGGCCGCGACTGAAAAATTTTCAAGCCACGGCAAGTTGAACTTTGTTTTACAATATTCAAATATAGCCATTGTTATGCCGGAAAATACAAGCGTGACTAGCGGGAAATAGTCGCCTGAAAATGACAATACACCGATGTAACTGCCTATATATGCGCTGATAAGTCCGATAAAAAGTGCAGCCATCATGATATCGCCAAGGCCTTTTTTTGAAGCAGATTTCTCAGCGGCAGGTGATGTGGAAGCATCCGGACTTTCAGCTGTGTTTTTTTGTGCGGATTTGCTTTTCTTGGCTATCATAGACAGATATTTTTTCAAGGTGAATATGGTGATGAACAACCCCCAAATGATGCCAACCGACATTATCAGCGCAATGGTGGCATAGGCTGTGGGTGTCATTTCGGTGGCGTTCAAGGACGACATGCCCACCGATCTTGCGGCGATATCTGCGATGGTGGTCTCGTAATGCAGCGCACCTATAACAGACAAACGAAGCCAAGGCAGGGGAATTCCCAATGTTCCGGCAAGCGCTATTACACCAAGTAATATACTAATACTGGGTAGGATGGTGAAGGTAGCGCTGGCAGTCAGCGCACGTTTTAAGGAGGTTTTGTCCATTCCTATTGCGATACCTGCCTTGTATGACTTTACCAAAAAGAAAAGCGAAAAGCATATGATGAACAGGATAATAACCCCGGCCACCATGTAAAGTGAAGGGGCGTTTAAAAGTTGCATGATATTTCCCACGATATTCTCCTAACATATATTAATGATATTAGCTTATGAAATAGTGTTGAGATAACCAGCAGAGTCAATCGGTACAAAGACGATACAGTTCTTCATTTTTATTCAGTATCATTTGGTCTGAATGACACTCAAGTACCCAAGGCTTTCCTTTTTTGGCAAGATTGTGTGCGAAAGATGGGTCTGAGATAACCGAAAGCATGGCGGATGATATGTCTTCGGCCGAGTCGCATGGATAGTATGGCATAGGACTACCGTAAAATTTTATCATACGTTCATCTGTGACTTTTTTAGAAATAAGCACAGAACGTCCTGTGGCAAGTACCTCAAACGCAATACCGCCAAACACAGGCAAAACAAACTGGTCAAGTATCGCATCTACCGATAGACACGCAAGGGTAAAAGCTTCTTTGCCCAGCGGAGGTGTCCAAATAACACGTTCCTTTAAGGTGGGTGAGGCATCCACAATGCTACGGATTTTTTCGACATCATCGCCCCAACTTGCCAGCACCAAACGGAAATCATAGCCTTGATTTGCCAGCTTTGCCGCCCCATGAACTACAAGATCGGTACCTTTTATAGAGCAGCTGTGCCTGGATGGGCAAAAAAACACAGGCATGTCATGTGATACACCAAAACGAGTGCTTAAATCATCAGGAATGTGAATTTGTTCCATTTTATGCGCGATTTTTTCCACTGCAATACCGTGGAGTCCCGCAACAAATGGCACTCCCGACGCTTTATGCAAATAGCAAGCACTGTCGTAGCAGTCGGTGTTTGTCAGCATAAAACCCTTGCTGTTTGCATAAGCTAAAAGGGCTAGGTGGGTGGTATCGTTGTCGGTATAAGGAAAGTCACGGATGGTGCCGTGCTCGAAACAAATATAGTGGGATATTCCGGCAAGATAGCACCAAATACCGTCAGTGGCGTAAGCTTCTACAATGTCATACTCAGAGAAAAGCTCCGCATACAGCGGCACAGACTCTTTGATATAATCGGTGTTCCAATGCTGATCCAAAGCGATAGGCCTATCGGGAAACCATCTTTTTGCGTCGTTTTGAATGCGCTGAATAAGCGGGTCTTGATGGCTTGAAGCGTTGGTTTCAGCGGGAACATTACCTGTAGTAGAAGGTGGCTTTGTCCTGAGTGCAAAAAGAGTACGGCGGACAAAATCCAGACACTTAAAGGCAATACCTTCAAAGGCAAGTAAAACAGCTTTATGCCGAGAATTTTCCCTAAAAGAAAAATAGCGATATATAATAGATGCTTGTTTCCATAGTTTTTCGGCTTTTTCAGTCTCGCCACGGCGACGTGCTAATAGATAAGCAATAGCTATTCTTCGAGGCGCAGCGCAGTACCATTTAGGACGCTGAAAACCGTGCAAGCCTACCTTGTGCCATAAAGGGTAGCTTAGGTTGCCTAAATCGCCTGTAAACGAGGCGTCTTCCCATTCGGGACATCCCATGGCATGATAGTAGTCGGCAGAAAGTACATCACAGTCGGCGCCTGCCTCGTTCAAAATTTTTGCGTTTTGATAGGCGTTGCCGGCAATGTTTCCAACGTGTAAAATGCGAGGTGCACGATTATGCTTTTTTATAAACTCTGCCACCCATGTTGATTGTAAAGTGTTTGGCATAAACTATCCTTTCACACCAGAGGATAAACGATATTATACGATTGGCAATTTTTTTCTACAATGCATGCGTGGCTGTGGTAAGCTAAGATCCATTCGCGGCCTTTTTCGGCCAGCTTTATGGCAGAGGCAGGATCTTGTAAGATCTCTTTTGCCGCGCTGTATATATCTTCTTCGTTTTCTATTGAAAAAATCGGCCACATTTCCGGAAAAAATCTAAGCATTAATTCCTGTGGTATATGTTTGTTTACAAGGGCAGCGTGGCCATTCATCATGGTTTCAATGCCGTTTCCGCCCATCAAACGCAAAAGCAAGTTGTCAAACACAGCGGCCGAGGCAGTCAGAATTTGATAGTACTCTGCCTTGCCGAAAGGTGGATGCCACATCACTGCTTTTTCCATCTCACCGCATTCGTCATGGATAAAAGTTTTAAATATTTCGCAGTCGTTGCCCCATTCTAGCTGCAACACCTTAAAACCGCCACCGTTTTCTTTGTAAAGGCGTGCAAGCGCGCGATAAAGCATGTCGTTTGCCTTTAGGTATGTGCCGTAGTGTGGGTCAATATCCACCCGTGCAGGGCAGAAAAACAACACTTCGTTGTCGTTTGCGTAAACACTGCGGTCAAAGGTGGGGGCGCTTTGCAGGAGTTTTTCCCAGCGCTGGGCCATGCGCTCGGTGTCAAAGCCGTGAAGGCCGCAAACAATGGGTGCCTTGCTGTGTGTTGTGATGTATACAGCCGAGTCATAGCAGTCTACATTTGTGACATATACCACTTTTGCTTTGGCATATGCCAGCAGCGACATACGGGAAAGATCGTTGTCTTCATACACTGTGTCGCGCAGTGTTCCGTGCTCGTATGCTACATAGTTTTCATATCCACACAAGTATGGCCATATTGGATCAAGAGAGTAGCACTGCACTAAATCATAGCATGAAAATAAAGGCAGATATTCCCTTGCGGCGCGGATATGATCGCGTGCTATAGAGCCAAAGCTAAACTCTCTATCGGGGTAAAGCATCTTTGCATCGTCAAGCATGCGGTTTAATACAGGTAATGTATCATCTTGCAAGTTCAATTTTTCTTTTTCAGTATCTGTAAGAGTGGTAAGTTTGCTTTTACAGCGTATAAAAAAGATATCGGGTTTTGTGAAAAGTTCCTTAAAAGCCGCCATTACAAAAATCCAAAGCATGCGAAACTTAAACTGTAGTTTTTCAAACGCTTCAGCTTTTTGTCTTGCTTCTTCGTTTTTGTTATTGTTCACAAGGCGTATACGGCTTTTTTCCATCTTGTGCCAAAGACGGTTTTGTTTTTGAGTGTTATTTTTTCTTTTTGCTATAAGATATTTAATGGCTAGTGTGCGTGGTGCTTGAGCAAACCAACGTGGACGCTCAAACCCATGCATGTCAAGGGTGTGGAGCGCAGGGAAAAACTGGTTTCCTACGTCTCCTTCAAAATCGGCATCGTCCCATTCAGGGTTGCCCATAATATGGTAATAGTCGGCACAAAGCACATCACAATCAGCCCCTTGTGCATTTAGCATCTTAGCTGTTTGGTAGGCGTTATTGTTGATGTTTCCCACATGTAAAATGCGAGGCTTACGATTATTCTTTTCTATGAATGCCGAAATCCAAGCGTGTGTATCTTTCATATTGCTCTCCACTGATTTATTACATTATCCGTATTATTTTAACATATTAGTGGCTAAATAAAAAGTGTAAAACAGAATTTAAGCGCTTTTATAAAGTAATTATGACAAATGAAAAGATATTATTGTTCTAAAAAAATGCATATGATATACTACTAAATAGTGTGTGATGATAAAGTGAGGTGGAAAGCAAACGTGGCACTTATGATTAAAGTGGAAAATTTGCGCAAAGTATATCGTGTGGGTGAGGAAAAAGTGGTAGCCTTGCGGAACATCTGCCTTGATATAGAGCAAGGTGAGATATGTTGCATTGTTGGTACTTCCGGCAGTGGAAAGTCCACCCTGCTTAACCAGCTGGCAGGCCTTGAAAAACCTACAAAAGGCGATGTGTATATAAAAAGCAAAAACGTTTCTAAAATGACAGAAAACCAGCTGGCAAAGTTTAGGCAAAAATATCTGGGGTTTGTGTTTCAGTCATATAACTTAATGCACACCATGACAGCAGTGGAAAACGTGGCGTTGCCGCTGATGTTTCGCGGCGTGCCTAAAGCTAAGCGTGAGGCCGTTGCCGCAAAACAGCTGAAAAAAATGGGGCTTGGCAAAAGGATGTACCATAAACCTACTGAAATGTCGGGTGGCCAGCAGCAACGTGTGGGCATAGCTCGTGCGTTTGTGGCAAATCCAAAAGTGATTTTTGCCGACGAGCTTACGGGTAACCTTGACTCTAAAACCACAGCCCAAGTGATGAATGCAGTGCTGAAAATGGCAAGAGAGCAAGGCATCACATTTATAATGGTGACACATGATAAGGAATTATCACTTTATGCAGACAGGGTGGTTACCTTAAAAGACGGACGTGTAGTGAGCGACGAAAAAAATGAAAAACCAAAACGATTTTTTGATATAGATGAAGTTGAAGAAACAGAATCAAACGAAACACAACTGCAAGAAAAAGAAAAAAACACAGAGGAAATAATATGAAAAACAAAAATGCGGTAAAAAGTAAAGTAAATATTATTTTGGTAATGGTATTGGTGATGGTGCTGTGTATAGGTGCAGTGCCAACATATGCAGGCGGTGTTACAGGCAACCATGTCCAAATTATTAACAACTTAGCCCCCGAAGTTGTGGCCGAGAAAAACAGCACCACCACCCTAAGTGTGACGGCTTTACACATGCCGCCTACTACAGGGCACAGCCTTACATACACATGGTACTTAAATGGTGCCCAGATTGCCACAAGCGCATCGCCGGTGACCACAAACTTTCCCAGTGGTGTCAGTTGGGATGCCTCTGAACCTTATAAAATTACCATTAAAGACAACGGTGGTAGCGACCATATTGGGGTATATCAAGTAGCCATCGGATGTGAGGATCCTACATGTGCTATAAATACCAGTATAGCTTTTTCAACCCCGTGTAACTATTCTGTTTCAAGTGGGGATTCTTCTGCCACCACTACGCCCACTACACCACAAGGTGGCTCGCTATATGTCACGGGATACACCGTGCAAAATGCAGCGGGTGGCGAGATTCAAACCATAGGCGTGGGCCAAAAAGCGCAAATTATCATAGGGCTGAGAGACAGCAGATTCTCTCAAGTTCCGGCAAAAATGGATGCGTATGGTAACATTGCCAACATTAAAATCACAAGTACAGACACATTTGCTACACCGTCTTTTGGCGATATAAACATCACCACACCGAGGATTGTAAACGGTGAGCTGGAATATGCGGTGATTTTCAACGATATCATGTATAAAGGCGGAGACAATACACTTGGGTTTGACGTGGCGTATCAAGACAACTCTGTGGCCATGCAAAACATCACGGTGGGTATCAGCCAGTGTCAAGACCCGGCCGAGGTGAAAGGCGCCAGCCCCACTGTTATGCTTAGTGCTTTGTCTTACGGTGAGGCCAGCGTGGAAGCCGGTAGTGTGTTCACCTTGTCGGTGACATCATACAATACCAGCTCCACCCAAAGCCTTAGCGACATTAAAACCTCCATCACGCTTTCGGAAAAAATCACACTTGCAGGGGCTAGCAATATCACATTACATCCGTCGGTTGGGCCAAACGGTAGCTATACCGAAACATTTACCTTGCAGGCGCAAAACTCGGCCGAAACAGGGATAGAAAACCTGACGATAGATTATTCATACTATATTCAAGGCACAGATGAGATGCTTACCTCCAGCCAGATGATAGCCATACCGATTGTACAGCCGGACAGGTTTGAGTTTACCGGCATGGATATAGACCCTGAAATATACGTTGGCCAAGAAGGTAGCATTAGCGTAGGGTTTGTGAACAAAGGCAAAGGCACATTGTATAACCTTGCAGCGGAAATCACAGGAAACATCAATGAGCCAGGTCAGTATCAATATATAGGCAACCTTGACTCGGGTACCGAAAACTCGGCGGATTTCTTTTTGGTTAGCGATACCGCAGACCCGGTGCAAGGGCAGATAATTGTAACATATGAAGATATAAACGGTACCCAGCAGACAAAAACACAAGACTATTCTTATGTGCCGATTGATATGGGTATGTATGACGATGACATGGGGTTTGACGACGACTTCATGGATGAAGACATGTATGACATGGATGGCCAGTCTGCAGGAATGCCATGGTGGGGCTGGTTGATAGTAGGTGTTGTCGTTATCGGCACTACTGTAGTGGTTGTTGTGGTTATCAAAAAGAAAAAGGCTAAAAAAATAGCACAGCAGCTGGAAGACGAGGACGATGACGATGAAGATTTCTGATATACTTCGTCTAAGCTTTGAAAACTTGCGCAGGCGTATAGGCAGAACTATTTTAACCGTTATCGGCGTGGTTGTGGGCACATCGGCCATTGTGGTGATGGTGTCCATGGGCATTGCATCCAACCAAGGATTCGAAGAGATGCTGGCCCAGTGGGGCGATCTTACCATGATAGAGGTGAACAATTGGGGCTCAAATGAAAGCACTTCAGAACCACCGCCACTTACTGACGAGGCGGTGGAGTCTTTCATGCAAATAGAAAATGTGGTGGTGGCAACACCTATATATAGGCCACAATACTATTATCCTATTATTGTTTCGGGAAGCAAAGACAGGTATCAAAACATGGGCGGGTTTGAGCTGGTGGGTATTTATCCTCAAGCGGCCGAGGCGCTGGGCTATGAGCTTTTGTCGGGGGAGTATTTGCCACTGGAAACTGTGAACCTGAAAAGAAATAGTGATGTGGAAATTCCTGTGATGGTGGGCAGTTATTTTGAATATGGGTTCAGCGACACAAGAAAATCCGGCGAAAACTCGATGCGCTGGCCGGGACAGACCGATATGGCAGGAAATCCGCTGCTACCGTTTGTGGATTTAGAAACCGACACCGTTATAATGAAAGAAAATAGTTATGACACAAGCAGTGCATCTGGCGCAGAATATGAGCTGGAGATTGTGGGCGTGATGGCCGAAGGTAGCGATTATATCACCCATTACGGTGCACTGATGGACATAAACCTATTAAAACAAATAGAAGAACAGTATATGCGCGACAACAAAATCACAGAACAAGATAGCCAAAGTGGATACGATATGGTTAAAGTAAAGGTGAATGACGTGGATAACGTCAGCGATGTGGTGGATATACTGGAAGAGCAGGGATTCGGCACATGGTCCATGGAAGGCGAAAGAGAGCAAATGCAAGAGCAGTCTCGTGCACAACAAATGCTACTGGGTGGAATTGGCGCAGTATCGCTATTTGTTGCGGCGCTGTCGATAGTGAATACCATGACAATGGCCATATATGAGCGCACGCGTGAGATAGGCGTGATGAAGGTGCTGGGCTGTGAAGTGGGCAGAGTACGCACGATGTTTTTGCTGGAAGCAGGCATGATAGGTTTTTTCGGTGGGCTTCTCGGCATAATTTTAAGCTATCTGCTTAGCTTTCTTTTGAACACCATCGCGCCAATGATGATGTCGGGTGGAATGATGAACATGATGCCTATGTATGGCGAGAAAATCTCGGTTATACCGTGGTGGTTGTCGCTGGCGGCTTTGCTGTTTTCCACTTTTGTAGGCATTGTATCGGGAATTTTGCCGGCAAGGCGAGCAGTGCGCATATCGGCGCTTGAAGCTATTCGTCACGAATGATACAAAAACCATACTAATTTATTATGCAATACTTAAAATTTATACAGCGCATACAAATTTTGACATTATGTGTAAAACTCGAGTGCTAAAATTAGCCATCAAATGCAGAGGGGAGAAATTTGTATGATGTATCAATATAATTTGACCAAACCTTCAGTACAATTCAAGGATGACCCCAGCAAAAGTATGCCGTTTCCGCCCGAATACTATGAGAACGAACGTAAAGCAAAAGTTATGATAGAAAAAATGGTGACACCGCCACGAAAAATGATCAAGTTTTAGCTGTGAAATTTTTTCCATAACACAAAATGCGCACGACAAAAAAACCGACTTTGATGAAAACATCAAGGTCGGTTTTTAAATGTTATATGAATTTGCGTACACTAAGCCAGCATGTTTAAAATCATTCCTGTAGCAGCTTGGTGTGTCCAGCCGTAAACACCACTACTTTTACTTTCGGCATAAATCTCATAGAATGGATTCCCGCTGGTGCGCAAAGACTGTATCTCGGACAAATCATTTGAAATAAGGCTTTGTGCCGAGGCTTGCTCTAAAAACTGAGAACGTGCATGGATACTGTCGGCAAGGCCGTTCCATCCGCCTAAAATATCTTTGTTTAAGGCAAGCTGGGCGGAATTTTCAGTGCTGAGGCTTTCGGTCAGCTTTGCTGTGTCCACCTCGAGTGTGCCGTCGTCTGCAACAGTGATGCCTACCATGGCAAGACCTTCGGCGGGGGCAGGGTCGGTAACCATACGCGAAAGCTGTTTCACCACACCTGGGCCACGCTCAGAGTTATCGTTTAGCACTTTCATCATGTTGTTATAGTCGTCGGCCATTGTCTGCACAGCATTCACAGTAGCCTGCACAGTCTCTTCGGTGACATTGCCTTCACTGTCATATAGTAATTTGTCAAGGTTATCGAGGCGCAAATTATTGGCAGACTGTTGCATCTGCTTTACAGACAAAGAATAAGAATCCAAAAAAGCGGCAGATTCTTTTTTTAGTGTTTCGCCCGAAGCGTAGCTTTTGTTCATTGTGTCAAGCTGGGCTTGCACATTTTCTTTGCTGGTGGTATTGTAGCTTGAAAAATCCAAAGAGGAAGCAGAACTTGTAGAAGAAGTGCTACTAAATAGGTTTTGGTTCATACTAAGAGAAAGATATGCAGAGGTATCAATTGACATGATAAGCACTCCTTTCATATAAATTTAAATATTATCTCTACTATATTATACGTCATAAATATGAAAAACTTTAGAAAAAAATTACCGGCATATTGCACAAACATTTATGTGCAATATGCCGGTAAAATACAAAAAGTTTATTCAGACAATAAAGGTAACATAACAGCGTGTAGTTTTTCGTAAAAAGCAGTTGCGCTGTTTATGCTGTCGCCGTGTACTGTGTAGTATATTTTGATTTTTGGTTCAGTGCCGGACGGTCGAACTGTGACAAGATGGCCGTCTTGCAGGGTGTATGTGATAACATTACTTTGTGGTAAGTCAAGCTCGCTCACTTGGTTTATTGCGGCGTAGGTGATTGTTTTTTGATCATAGTCAGAGATGACTTCTATCGGCACACCGGCAATGTTTTTTGGTGGAGTTTTTCGGAAACTCGCCATGATAGAGGCCATTTTCTCCATGCCGGACAATCCTTCAAAGTCAAAGCTGACTACTTTACACAGGTAGTACCCGTGCTTTTTATAAAGTGCGTCCATAGCCTCATATAATGACAGGCCTTTTTGCTTGTAGTAAGCGGCGGCTTCACAAATCAGCAGTGATGTTTGCACAGCGTCTTTATCACGGACATAACTGCCGGCCAAGTATCCGTAGCTTTCTTCAAAGCCAAACACAAACCTGTCTTCTTCGCCGTTTTCTTCAAGTTTCAATATTTGTTCGCCGATATATTTAAATCCGGTTAGAACTTCTACCATTTCAACACCGTATGCCTCGGCTACTTTATCCGCCATGCAGGTGCTAACAATACTGCGTACTGTTAATGGATTTTTAGGCATCGTGCCACATTCTTTGCGGCCGTTGCACACATAATCAAGCAACAACACACCCATTTCATTGCCGGAAATCAGGCGATATTCGCCGGCAGTGTCCAGCACAGCAATGCCCACACGATCGGCGTCGGGGTCAGTTGCTAAAACAAGATCTGCGCCAACCTCTTTTGCCAAGGCAAGGCCCATGTCTAAAGTTTCACGGTATTCGGGGTTTGGAAAAGGTGTGGTGGGGAAGTTGCCATTTGGATGTTCTTGTTCCTCCACTACCCATACATTAGTTATTCCGGCATCGGCCAAGGCTCGACGTACCGGGATATTTCCCGTACCGTTCAAAGGTGAATATACCACTTTCAGCTGGGTATCTTTTAGTACATCTTTATGAATCATGCCATCAATCACAGATTTTTGATAAGCTGCGATGATATCGTCGCCAATATGATGTAGAATTCCGGTACGCATGGCGTTGTCGTATGTCATGTTTTTCACATCGTCAAAAATATCGATGCGTTCGATTTCTGCTGTGACAGCGCCCGAGCTTTGGGTATGCATTTGGCACCCGTCCGGACCGTATGTTTTAAATCCGTTGTATTTTGCAGGGTTGTGAGAAGCGGTAATCATGATGCCGGCATCACACTTTAAGCGACGCACAGCAAAAGACAAAAGAGGCACCGGCTGCAGTGTGGGATACATATGAACGATAACACCGTTTGCTACCAGTACAGTGGCAGCTTGCTGGGCAAACAAATCACTTTTAATGCGGCTATCATATGCAATAGCCACAGATGGTGTATGTGCAAGGCTGTTTTTCAAGTAATTTGCAAGGCCTTGAGTAGCTTTGCGCACTGTGTATACATTCATACGGTTTGTGCCCACGCCAAGTACACCACGAAGGCCTGCCGTACCGAAAGACAAATCAATAGCAAAGCGTTCGCGAATGGCTTCGGTGTCATCTTTTATAGTGATGAGCTCTTGTTTCAAATCGTCATATTCACCGGCGCATTCCAGCCAGCGATTATATTGAATAATATGCATAAATAAACTCCTCTGAATACAATATTATACTTCTGCTATCCTATATAATAATACGGTGAAATTATTGTATTGTCAAATAAAAAAAGCAATTTATTTTATGTTATTTTATAGATATTAGATATAAATAATCTCACTGTGGTTATTTGTAACATTATTTAAACCGCCTTGCTCTTGTCATTTGCATTAAAGCAAAAAATAGTATATTTATAAAGTTTTAACCCGTGTGCAAGTTGACAGAATCAAATACGAAGTTTATATTTAGTTTAAGTGCTTAAGTTATCTTTTGTTATAATGATATTTGGTCGCTTTGTGAGGCAATGCTTAAGAGATGGAAAAGAGCAGGTGAGTTTTAAAGCTACATGTGAATGTTTTAGCAACTATTAATTAGTGATTTCTTAGGAGGGTATATGGATATCGTTATCCATTTTCTGGTGGCAATTTTTGCTACCAGTATCGGTTCATTGACAGGAATGGGTGGTGGCGTAATTATAAAGCCTGTACTGGATGCATTTGGTACGTTTAATGCAGCTAACATCGGTGTATTATCCAGCATGACAGTGCTTGCCATGTCGGTGGTATCTGTGGCAAAACAAGTGCGTCAGAAAAAATCAGTACAAGGAAAAACAGCTTTACCAATGGCAATGGGTGCCGTTTTTGGCGGGATTGTGGGCCAGTGGATGTTTTCCTTTGTCGAGGGTATTTTTTCAAATGACAGCACAATATTAATTATACAAAACAGCATTTTAGCTGCGCTGATTATTGTTATTTTTTTGTATATGAGACACAAAGAAAAACTACCTACCCTAGAAAAAACAGGCGCATGGGCCGGACTTATAACAGGATTTATGCTGGGTATGATATCATCCTTCCTAGGTATCGGCGGTGGACCTATCAACATAGCTATAATCATGTTTGTGTTTTCATTCGACGCCAAAATGGCCGCAGTGTATTCGCTTGTTATCATCTTGTTTTCACAGATATCAAAAGTAGTATCTATTGCGATGACCACAGGATTTTTGATATATGACTTTTCAATGCTTCCCGCCATGGTGGTAGGAGCAATATTAGGTGGCTTTATCGGCACACATTATAATAAAAAATTCACCATAAAAAAAGTGGAACAATGGTTCAATGCAACGCAGATATTAGTATTTTTGCTTTGCTTTGTAAATATCGCACGTTTGGTATTATAGCAGGAGAATTAATATAAAGAGGTGTACATATGAAAAAGATTTTTTTTATACTCATGTTGATTATTTGCTTTGCTTTTCTATTGATGGGGTGCGAACAAGAGGCGCCATCCTCAGAATCTGTGCCAATGACCGGCGGATACTCCGAACGTCGCGAGCTCACTGAAGAAGAGGAAGTGCTTTTTGCTGATGTTATGGGCGAAGACGCTGAAGGCTACGAGATGATAGACGTTGCTACACAGGTGGTGGCAGGAACGAACTATCGCTTTTGTGCCAAGGACTTGTCCACCGATGTGCGCATGAATATCATTATTTATGTGCCGCTAGAAGAAGATTTTGCACCTGAACTTGTAGAAATCACCGAGTCGGGCGATATGTAAAATACCAAAAAAAACATTCCTTTAAATAAACCAAAGGAATGTTTTTTTATATACTTTCTCGCTAAAATATAAAAATTACATATTGTTTTATTGAATTAATAGGCTTTTCGATAAAAGTCATACATTAGTTAGATTCTTGTAAAATATACATCATATTTTGTTATATTGGTTGAAAAATGTCTTACAATGATTTATAATACACTTGGGGTAATTTAGAAATCAGAGGAAAAAAAGGGGAGGAAAAACCTAATGGAAGCTATTATAGCAGCGCGTTCTGCGCTGAGTCCTATGGTAGTGCCTACATTGCTTGCGTTCTTTATTTTCAGTCTACTCGGTTATATTATGGAGTGCATTGTTCTTACTGTAGATAAGAAAAAATTGGTGATAAATCGTGGATTTGTTATGCATCTGCCTTTTTGTATCATTTATGGGTTTGGGATGATATTTGGCTATGCCTTTCTTTCACCGTTTAGTGATAACTGGGTATTATTGTTTCTTGTGGGCGCAACGTTTGCTACTTCGTTTGAGTACGCTGTGGCAAAGTTGCAAATTCGTTTGTTTGGAAGTTTTTGGTGGGATTATTCGGGGAAACCGTTTAACTATAAAGGGATTTTGTGCCTTGAAAGTAGCATCGGCTGGGGCATTTTAGGTATTATTTTAGTTGAATATCTATATGCGGCTGTTGTGAATTTTGTGTCTTTTATACCAATGCCACTAGCTTCGGTATTGGCGTTTGCTTTGTCGGCGCTTTATTCACTTGATTTTATTTTCAGCGCATACAGAAGCAAAAACAACAAAGAGATGGTTAAAGGTTTTGCACTGATAAAATTATACAAGTCACGTTTTTTTAGAAAGTAAGAAAGTGTACTAGGGAGAATAGGTTATATGGCAGGTGTGTGTTTTAAAGTGGTGGACGATGTAACGGTGCCGGATGATGCACAGTACATTGCTTTAGTACAAGATATTTTAGAAAACAAGGCGTTTCAGTCTATGCGAGAGTTTATCCAGCATGGTGTTACATCTTGTATGGCGCACTGCATATCTGTATCTTATCTTAGCTATCACACGTGCAAACAATTGGGCCTTGACGCAAAAAGCGCCGCAAGAGGCGGACTGGTTCATGACATGTTTTTGTACGACTGGCACCTTCACAGCAAAAAAACAGGGGACTATTTTCATGGGCTGACACACCCAAAAGTCGCGCTGGAAAATGCACAAAAAGAGTTTGAGCTGAATGATATCGAGTCGGATATTGTTTTAAAGCACATGTGGCCGCTGACTCCGGTACCACCGAAGTACAAGGAAGGTTTTGTGGTTTTATATCACGATAAAATCTGCTCGGTAAGGGAGACGCTTAGGCGTCCGTTCATGTGAAAATCTGCGGAATTTGTCTAAAAAAATACACATAAACAATGAGGATTTGGCCACGGTGTCAATCCTTGTTTTTTTGTTGCGAGAATTCATATTTTGGTGTATACTATTTATTTGATAACGCAAATATATTTTGGCGTGTGTATTATAGAAAAACACGTGAAAAAGGGGAGGCTTTTATGGACGTACAAGTGGGCGATGTAATTGTTGTGCGTAAAAATCACCCTTGTGGAGGCAACAAGTTTTTAGTGCTTCGCGTCGGCATGGATTTTCGTATCAGGTGCCAGCAATGCGAGAGAGAAGTTATGCTACCGCGTGTGAAGATAGAAAAAAGAATAAAGCAATTGTGGCGAGATGGACAAGAAGTTTCGCAAAGTAAAGGATAAAAGTATGCAAAGAATGTTTGAAAAACTGACAGCCGTACAAAGTAGGTATGAAGAGATAAACAGGCGCTTGCAAGACCCGGCCACGGTGTCTGACAATGAAAAATACACAGCGCTGATGAAGGATTATAAACAGCTGACACCATTGGTGGAGGCTTATGTGGCGTATAGAGCGGCCGAGGACGCATGCGAGGAAGCAAAACAGCTGCTGGACGACCCCGAACTGAAGGAACTGGCCCGTGCGGAGTTTGAAGAAAACAAAGAAAAAATAGAACGTCTTACAGATGAATTGCGTATTTTACTGCTGCCAAAAGATGCAAACGATGAACGCAGTGTTATTGTGGAAATACGTGGCGGAACAGGCGGCGAGGAAGCCTCGCTTTTTGCCCACAGCCTATACAGAATGTACTCGATGTATGCCGATAAAAAAGGCTGGAAAACCGAGATTTTGAACGTGAACGAAACAGAGCTTGGCGGAATGAAGGAAGTGGAGTTTTCTATTGAAGGCGAGGGCGTGTACAGCCGCTTGAAATATGAAGGCGGCACCCATCGTGTTCAGCGTGTGCCGGAAACCGAAACCCAAGGACGCATCCACACATCTGCTGTGACGGTGGCTGTAATGCCGGAAGCGGACGAGGTGGATGTGGAAATTTTACCGGCCGACTTGAAGGTGGACACTTTCCGTGCATCCGGCGCCGGTGGTCAGCACGTTAATAAAACGTCCAGTGCTATCCGCATCACTCACCTGCCAACAGGCACAGTGGTGGAATGTCAAGACGAGCGTAGCCAGCACAAAAACAGAGACAAAGCAATGAAAGTGCTTCGTAGCCGTTTGCTAAGTGAAAAAATTGCCGAGCAGAAAAACGAAATGGACGCCACACGTAAAAGTCAGGTAGGCAGCGGCGACCGCTCGGAGCGTATACGCACATATAACTATCCACAAGGCAGGGTGACAGACCATCGCATTGGGTTGACCCTGCACAAACTGGAAGCTATTTTAAGCGGAGTACTTGACGAAGTGATAGAGCCGCTGATTGCCGCCGACCAAGCAGAAAAATTGCAAGCGGCGGCAGAGGAGTAAACATAGTTTGGAAACAAAAGTATTGCCTGTAGGCAAGGAGTCGCTGAAACTAGCGGCAGAGCTACTTCAAAACGGTGAAGTGGTGGCCATACCTACCGAGACGGTGTATGGTCTTGCGGCAAACGCAAAAGACGACAGTGCCGTTGAAAAAATATTCCATGTTAAAGGCAGACCGCAAGATAACCCGCTTATTGTACACATTTCTGCCACAGAGGAAATATATACTGTGGCAAAGGATGTTCCTAAAAGCGCCATGAAGCTGGCGCAGGCGTTTTGGCCGGGACCTCTTAGCATGGTGCTCCCAAAAAGTGACGAACTTGCAAGCAGGGTTAGCGCGGGATTATCCACTGTGGGCGTGCGCTTGCCGGCACATGCTGCCGCAAGAGATGTCATTGCCATGGCAGGAGTTCCGCTAGCGGCACCTTCTGCAAATACTTCTGGTGCGCCAAGCCCTACTTCGGCAAAGCATGTGTATCAAGACTTGCAAGGACTGGTTCCGCTGATATTGGACGGAGGTAGTTGTCCTTTGGGTGTAGAATCTACCGTGCTTTCGGTGGAGGATGAGCCTGTGGTGTTACGTCCGGGGTTTGTCATACCACAGGAAATATCAGACGTGTTGGGATGCAAAGTACATTTAGCGCCTAGTCTACAATCAGCGCTAAAGCAGGGCGAAATACCCAAAAGTCCGGGCATGAAATACAAGCACTACTCACCAAAAGCCGAAATCACCATATTGAAAACTGATGATATAAAGACATTTTTAAGTTATGTGGAAACGCAAAAGGAAAAAGTGGAATCACCTGTATATGTGATGTGCTTTACAGGCGAAGAAGATGGTTTTTCGGTGCCGTGTGTTGTTTATGGCGAAAAAGTCGATGCAGCGTCGCAAGCACAGGGGTTATTTTCTGCTTTGCGTAAGCTGGATAAGCTGGGTGCAAAAACGGTGTTTGCCAGAGCGCCGAAAGATGACGGAATAGGCCTTGCTGTTCGTAATCGTCTTTTACGTGCGGCGGCTTTTCGGGAGATTGTGATATGAAGATGGATGATCTTTTAAAGCCAAGTGGCATATGGCTGGTGGCGATAACAGGGCGTTCAGGCGCAGGAAAATCTGCGGTGAGAAAACATTACAAGGGTCTTGGATATCCGGCGGCAGACGGCGACGCACTGGCCAGAGAAATTACAGAGCCGGGCACTGCTTGCCTTGCTGAGCTGGCAGCAGAGTTCGGGGACGAAATTATTAGCGAAAATGGCACACTTAACCGTGCTGTTTTAGGAAAAATAGTCTTTGAAGATAAGGCGAAAAATCAAAAGCTTATTGACATCACTCACCCGTATATTGCGCAAAAAACCTTTGATTTAGCACAAAAAGCACAAGAAAACGGACACACGCTGTTTTTTGTGGACGGCGCAATGGTAGTTGGGCTACCGTTTGCAGATGTTTGTGATAAAATAATCGTGGTAACGGCCAAAAAAGAGGTTTCCGTCAGCCGAATTACTCTACGTGACGGAATTTCAAAGCAGATGGCAAATAGCCGCTTGAACGCACAGAAATCAGAAGATGAGCTGTGTGCAGCAGCAGACTATATTATAGAAAACAACAGCTCTCAACTAGCGCTATGCAAGCATGCAGACGATGT
The DNA here is from genome assembly GCA_964370155.1 of uncultured Oscillospiraceae bacterium. Classification (GTDB taxonomy): domain Bacteria; phylum Bacillota; class Clostridia; order Oscillospirales; family Ruminococcaceae; genus JAAYCI01. The sequence goes on along the minus strand of CAYJIC010000007.1, from coordinate 13,825 downwards.
GTTGAAAGCATTATTGAACAAAAGGATGCAAGAAATATGATAAAGCGCCTTTTAGGACACAAAGCAATGGTCTATATAGTGGTTATAGCAGTGGTGATTGCCGCAGTGGTGATTACTGCAGTTTTAGTGTATAATAGCAGTAGCGCACAGCAGATTAGAAACCCACTGGAATATACAGACGAAGTAACTTATTGGGCCGAGGAATATGACGTGGATCCGTATTTAATATATGCGGTGATACAAACCGAAAGCAGTTTCCAGCCCACAGCAGAGTCTTCGGCGGGCGCAAGAGGCCTGATGCAAATGACGGAAGACACATTCGACTGGGTGAAAAGCAAAATAGCACCCGAAGAAACACTGGTATTTAACGACTTGTACACGCCGGATATTTCTATACGGTTTGGTGTGTATTTTATATCAAAGTGTCTTGAGAGATATGGTGAAGACGTGTCTACTGCAGCGGCCGCATATCATAGTGGATGGGGCACTGTGGATGGTTTGTTGTCCGACTCTACCTACACTCAAGACGGAACGGTTTTACATAGTTTCCCATACCAGCAAATGAGCCATTATGTATATAAGATAAATGAAGCATATACGTCATACATAGAAACATATACAAAATCAAATTAAATCACTATTCAGCGAAAGGAATCAGAGTCTATGGCAAAAGAAAACAAGGAAAAGAAAGCAAAATTATCCGACACATTACTTGTGAAAAAAATGCATGTTGCAGAAAAAAATCCAGGAGATGTGAGTAAAGCACAAAAATTTTGCGAGGATTACAAGCGCTTTTTAGACGAGGGAAAAACCGAGCGTGAGGTGGTATTTGCGTCGGTGTCACGTCTTGAAAAAGCAGGATATCGCCTGTTTGAGGAAATAAAAACCCCAAAAGCCGGGGATAAGTTTTATTTTATACATCGCGACAAAGGTGTGGTGGCAGGAACTGTGGGTAGTGATAGCCTTGAAAAAGGCATGCACATGGCCATCGCCCATCTTGACTCGCCACGTCTTGATCTTAAACCTAACCCGCTGTATGAAACAGACGAGCTGGCATACTTCAAGACCCACTACTACGGTGGAATTCGTAAGTATCAATGGGTGACTATACCTCTTTCCATGCACGGTGTGGTGATAAAAAATAACGGTGAACGTGTATTTGTGAACATTGGCGAAAAAGACGATGAACCGTGCTTTACCATCACTGATCTTTTGCCACATCTTGCGGCAGAGCAAAACAAACGCACCCTTGCTGAGGGCATCAAAGGCGAAGAGTTGAATATTTTAGTGGGTGCGCTTCCGTGCGACGATAAAGACGAAAAAGAAAAAGTGAAGCTGGAAGCTATGCGTCTTTTGTATGAAAAATATGGCTTTACCGAGCATGACTTTGTACGTGCAGAGATTGAGTTTGTGCCGGCAAATAAGGCTGTAGACATCGGATTCGACAGAAGCATGATTTCGGGATATGGTCAAGACGACCGTGTGTGTTGCTACACTGCGCTTGCTGCAGAAATTGCAACAAAAAAACCCAAAAAATGGACACTTTGTGTCATGACAGATAAAGAGGAAACCGGCTCTGACGGTAACACCGGTCTCGCCGGAGAATACCTTTTCCATTTCATTGAAGATTTAGCCGAAAAAATGGGTGTGAGCTATCACAAAACCTTGGCAAACTCGGCTTGTCTTTCTGCCGACGTGAACGTGGCGTTTGACCCTACATTTCCAAACGTATTTGAAAAAAATAATGCCAGCTTCTTAAATCATGGCGTTGTGGTGTCGAAATATCATGGAGCAAGAGGAAAAGCAATGACTTCGGATGCCTCGGCTGAATTCATGGGCAAGGTGACAAACATGCTTGATAAAGCAGGCGTTGCATGGCAAACAGGCGGAATGGGTAAAGTAGACGAAGGCGGCGGTGGCACTGTAGCAAAATATGTAGCAAACCGTAACGTGGATGTTGTGGATGTTGGTGTTCCGGTGCTTTCCATGCATGCGCCTATGGAAGTTACCAGTAAACTGGATATATACAGCACTTTCTGCGCTTTCAAAGAATTCGCAAAGCAATAATATATTACTCAAATAAAAAAGCAGACTATTAATTTAGTCTGCTTTTTTTATAGTGTTAATCTTCGAACAGTTTACGGATTTTATCAATATTTCTTACAGTGGTATCATATCCATGGTTATATGACTGCTCGAGTATTTGAACATTTGATTCAAACGATTTTATTTTACGGCTTGGCCTTAAAACTACTGTATTCTGATGATTACTTTTTTCAAGATGCTCAATATACTCAAGGGTGTCGTTATACATCTTTGTGCGGCGCAAAAGCTGCTTTGACATATTTGGAAACTGCCTGTGCAGCAAGAATGCTACAAGTTTAGTGGACATACCTTGTTTTTTTCTGTAGCCTTTTGGCTGCGTGAGCACAATTAGGTTTTTTGTGTTACCGTCAGATTCCGACTTTTTTATAGGTATAGAGTCACTTATGCCACCGTCAAAATATCGCTTTCCATCAATGAAAACAGGAGAAGAATAAAACGGTATGGCCGAGCTGGCACATAAAACAGATAGCTTTTTGTCCATGTTTTTCACACTCATATATACAGGCTTGCCGCTTTGAGCGTCCGTAACCACGCCTATGGCTGTACCTTTGAAATTTGCCGTGGCTTTGCGGTCAAGTATCACAAGCTTATTTGGAATTTCATCAAAAATGAAATTATAATCAAAAAATGCTCCGCATCTAAAAAAGTTTCGCAGTGAAATATATCTGGGGTCGTTGCGGTATTTACGCAAAACCTCCAGGTTGCGACGACTTTGGTTTGAAACATACGATATACCGTATGCAATACCTGCCGAAACACCTATAACATACTCGAAATGAATATCATTTTCAAGTAATGCGTCCATCACACCTGCCGAAAATATCCCACGCAGTGCACCGCCTTCAAAAACCACGCCTGCCATTTTCATACCTCATATCTAAATATTTTTCAAAATAGTGATTGGATATATTTTGCCACAGCATCTTCGTTGTGTTTGTGCTCTGATATAACATCGGCAACATTTTTCAGCTCAGGCAATGCATTGTTTACCGCTACGCCAACATCGGCGGCATTTAACAGTGTAATATCGTTTAAATTGTCACCAAAAGCATAAATAGTTTTATCGGTTAGACTTAGTATATCACACAGCTTAAGTATGCTTTGGCCTTTGTCGGCGCTTGGATTTGTTATTTCGATGTTGAGCGTGCTGGATGATGTACATTTATATCCTAACATGGCTTCAACACGTTGCTTGCATGATATACGCTCTTCAACATGAAGGAAATTAAGGTGTACTTTTTCTATGGGAATTGATGGACTGATAAATTCTTCTGCGTTGTCTATTAAAGCACGCACACTAAGCATTTCATCTATATGAGCTTCGTTAATGCCCACACGCTTGAAAATATCTTTAATGCTTTTTTCGCTGTAGATACGGCCATCGGCGACAATGGTTCGAGACACTTCATAATCACGCGCGATCTTCAGCGACTCCACAGTTAAATCAAAGTCGAGCAAACAACGATAAATTGCACTATTTTGTTCTTTATCCCAAATGGAAGCACCATTTGCGCAAATGAAATAACGCACATTTGAGCTAAGTAAACTCTCGGGTAAAGCGGTGTATCCGCGCGAGGTACACGGCACAATCACAAACCCTTTTTCTATAGCGGTATGGAGCACATCTTTTGTGTACTCGGAAATTTGATGTGTATCGCTTAAAAGTGTCTCGTCTAAATCGGTGGCAATCACTACTTGCTTTGTCATAAAATTCTCCTGAAATTATAATTTGATTGATTTGTTGAAATAGTCAATACATGTTAGTTTAATTTGTCTCGGCTTTGCTCTCTTGCCACCATGACAGCAAACGCTGTAATTAGTGGCAAATATTTCTCATTTCTAACATGTATGGCAAAGTTGTCGAAAACAATATTATGTGCTGTAAGATTGAAACGATCGGCGATAGTGGCAATGGTTTTTTCATTCAATTTAACAATATAATTCACGCCGACTTTATCATTAATACTTTTGATTTCAAACGTTCCGTCAACTGTTTCCATAATAAATTTGTCAAACATAATGTTGATTTCTTGCTTAAAAGAAGCATATTTCTTGCCGTGTAAATAAAAGTCGTAATAATCGTTTAAATGAAAAAGTCTTTTTGTCATTTTTAATATTTCTTTACCTGTTTTAACATCTTTTAAATAAAAAGTCTTTAATGGATATGTGCCTTCGATTTCAAATATCGGATTATCATCTAAGTCCAATAGATAAAACACCTTGCCTGTTAATTTGAAATCTTCGTCAAAACGATAAATATTCCCATGGTTGTTTTCTATCGAAAACTGTGCCATGGTATCTGTTTTGTAAAACATATGAAGCGCATCAAAAATATCAGGCAAAGCACTTTGTGCAAGTAATGAATAGGAAATCATTTCCTCGTCTGAGGTGAAATCTAATTTTTTCTTTTCACTGTTAAATCTCCAAAGCTCGGATTCTGGTCCTTTAATCCAAAATGAAGAACTTTGACTTAGATAAAAATGATTGAAAAATTTGTAAAAATACAAAAAATCGCCATTTTCAGTCGGCCCAAAAATCAAACAGTTTCCCGGAACTAATTTCACCTGACCAAGCCAAGGAGTGCCCAGTGTGGACTTTCTCTCTTTAAAAGCATGATAAAAATCTTCGACAGACTTGCCTTTGTCATTTTTGATTCTTTTGACAGAGCTGACTGAATCATTATATGTCTTGTCACTTGAAGAAATAAAAATAACACAGCCGGCAGCCATGACAATTGTTGCCAAGATCATATAAAGAACTTCAAGTTTTGATCCGTCACTGATATAAAAGATATAAAGCGATGCAAGAAAAATTAATGCACCTAAGATTTTCATCAAGATATTTTTCATGAAGCATCCTTCTTCAAATAATGAATTTTTATGACGTTGAACGGGTTATAGTTTGGACAATAAACATACCGCCTCAACGTGTTTTGTGCGTGGGAATAAATCAGCGGGGTGTACACTATCTAAACTGTATCCATTTTCAGTGAAAATTGCAACATCTCTTGCCATGGTGGCGGCGTTGCAGCTTATCATGACGATTTTTTGCGGTGCCATTTTTAGCACTGCTGAAATAGCAGGTGCGTCCATTCCTTTACGTGGTGGGTCTACCATTACAATATCAGGCTTTATCCCTTCTTCAGCCAGTTTGTGTGCCGCTTTACCGGCGTCGGCACACAAAAACCTGGTGTTTGAAAGACCCATAGCAGAGGCGTTTTGTTTTGCGCTTTCAATGGCAGCAGGAACAATCTCAACTCCGATAAGCTCCTTACATATACCTGCCATAGATAGCCCGATAACACCGGTTCCGCAATATAAATCAAGTAAAACTGAATTTTTATGCGGATTCGCCAATTTTTGCGCCAGAGCAAACAGTCCCTCGGCGGCAGGGGTATTCACCTGTGAAAACGTGTGCTCATTAAGCTTCACCGGCACGCCACTGATACAGTCGTTTATGTAACCGTCACCATAAATAGGCATAGATTCCTTGCCGTAAATCACGTTGGTGTCAGCGCTATTTTTATTTAGTATAATAGTTTTTACCTCGGGGAATTCAGAAATCACATCGCGTATGAACTCGTGCTTTTTATTGTCTTGATCTTTGCCGAAGTCAAAAGATGTGACTACAAGACATAACAGTATATCATCACTTTTTTCGGATTTTCTCAGGCATATATGCCGAAGCAGGCCTTTTTTTGTGCGCTCATCGTAAGCCGAAAGGTGCATATTTTGCAAAAGTTTGCCAACGTGTAAAAGCAATGTGTTCATACGATGGGATTGCAGCAGACAGTCTTTGTTTGAAATAATGCGATGGCTGCGTTTTGCGTAAAAACCCATGGTGATGCCGCCGTCATTTGATGGCGCAAGCGGTACTTGTACCTTGTTGCGATACCGCATAGTATCGGGCGAAGGCAGGGTGTTTTCCACGTCGGCCGTGATATGCCCTATACGTAAAAGCGCATCGGCAACAAATTGGCGCTTTGCCAAAAGCTCGGCGTCGTAGGTAAGGTGACGAAAATCACAGCCACCACAGCTTTTAGCAATGGGGCAGTCTTCGGCTATGCGATCGGTTGAAGGTGTGATGATTTCCTCCACACGTGCAAAGGCATGGCTTTTTGCCTGTTTTACTATCTTAACAAGTAAAACATCGCCCACAGCGGCAGAAGGGACAAACACCACTCGGCCGTCTATGCGGGCTATGCCGTTGCCGTCGCTGGACAAAGAGTCAATGGTGACAGTATATGTATCGTTTTTCTGCAAGCTCATAAATTGCCTTTCTGTAAGCGTGTATATTTATAACTTTCAACTAAAGGTAATGTTCATAATAGTTGCTATATCATAATGGTGCTGTCACCAAAATTATTTACATATACTTCAATATTATTACCAACTGTCAAATTAGGTTTTTCCCATATTAGGTAGCTTTTACTACGATAATTTTCACCATTTAATGAGTAAGAAAAGTAAATCATATAAGGAGATGTTTTTCCAAATGTAATTCCTCTTCTATATTTGATTTCTTCTACTCTGCCTGTAATCGTTTTATTGTTTGAAATTAGTTCATTATGTTGATTTTCTTTTTTGCGCGAGATAACAACAAACACGGCGTTTACCATGCAAAATACTGTCCCCATCATACAAAAAATTAAGGTCATTGTATTGCTATTTTGCACCATGGAATGCTTTGATGGGTGTATTACATCTATTGCAACAAGTATACCTAAAAAAACAAATACTACACCTATACAAAGAAATATAAAACCTAACATCTGCATTACATATTTTGGTTTTCTCACAATAGCGCTCCTAACTATTTTATAAATAATTTTAATTCATAAATATTATACTAATTACTTACTTTTATATTATCAATGTTTCTGTTATAATATGTTTTATTGTGCTATATTAATGCATTTTACTATAAAAAGCATGTTGTTTTCAACAATTTAAAATGTATAGGAAATAAAACATATAAAAGTGTTGCATTTTATATAAATACATGGTATAGTATTTAGGCGCACGTGTCTGCCGGCTCCAACGGCAGGTTCTTGCACAACTAGAACAGGACAGTCCTCTGCCGGTTTCCCGGGTATGAATGTCACTAAAAATATGGAGGAATCGAAAGATGGACCCTTTAAAGGTTATTGCTGAAAGTTCAATGAAAAAAGAATTACCGGTATTTCAAATCGGTGATACTGTACGTGTATCGGTACGTATCAAGGAAGGCGAAAGAGAACGTATCCAAACGTTTGAAGGCGTTGTAATCGCTAAAAAACATGGTGGCATCTCTGAGACTTTCACAGTTCGTCGTTTCTCTTACGGTGTTGGCGTGGAGCGCGTTTTCCCAATGCACTCTCCTTTTGTTGAAAAAGTAGACGTTATCCGTAGAGGTAAAGTACGTCGTGCTAAGCTGTTCTATCTGCGTGAGCGCACAGGTAAGGCTGCTAAGGTTAAAGAAAAACTGAGATAAGCATAATAAACGCAATAGCGTTAAGAGGGTTGATTTTTACAAATTACCCTCTTTTTTTTTGTGCATTTTTCATGTATACTAAAAATGTCTGAATTATTATATGAAGAGGTGAATGATGGGCACAAAGCAAAAGGAAAATAATGCTACAATGATGGAATGGTTGGACACATTGCTGATTTCATTGAGTATAATGCTGGTGGTATTGCTGTTTTTTGTGCGCACGTTTACAGTTAGCGGATCTTCCATGGCACCCACGCTGGAAAGCGGAGAACGTGTGTTTGCATACAGTTTTATGTACACACCTCAAAAAGGCGATATTGTGGTGGTGAGCGAAAATTCTTATATTATTGAGCCGATAGTAAAACGAGTGATTGCCAAAGGTGGCGACACAGTGGATATAAACTACGAGACAGGCGATGTAATAGTGAACGGTGAAGTGCTATACGAGCCGTATATTTCTGATTTGACACAACGTGGATATGACGTGCAGTTTCCGCTTGTGGTGCCACAAGGAACATTGTTTTTGATGGGGGACAACCGCCCGTACTCAAAAGATAGCAGAGACTCTTCCATAGGGTTTATAGACGAGCGAGAAGTTTTAGGGAAAGTGGTATTTAGAATGTATCCTTTTGAAAGAATAGGGCTATTATAATGGGTGAAGATTATATACAACGCAGGGATATACACTGGTTTCCCGGACATATGATGAAAACACTGCGCAGAGCCAAGGCGAAAATGCCTATGGTGGATGCTGTGGTGCAGCTTTTAGACGCACGGATTCCAAGGGCAAGCCTAAACCCTGAACTACAAGAAATTTACGGCAACAAACCACGGCTGTATGTGCTAAATAAAAGTGACTTGGCCGACGATGCAGTCACGACACAGTGGTTAAAACACTTCCAACGGGAAGAAAGCCAATGTGTGTCAATAAACTCAAAGCAGAAAGGCTCGGCGCAAAAGGTACGTGTGATAGTAGAAAATGCGCTGGAAGAGCTATTTGAAAAGCGAAGAGAACGTGGAACACAAGGGGCAAAAGTCCGCCTGATGATAACAGGGATTCCAAATGTTGGAAAGTCGACGTTTATAAATAACTGGGCAGGCGGCGCACGTGCAAAGGCGGCAGACAAGCCCGGCGTGACACGTGGCGAGCAATGGATTGCCGCCGGCGCATACGAGCTTTTGGATATGCCGGGTGTATTGTGGAAAAAGTTTGACGATTCGCGCACTGCGGTAAATTTAGCGCTTATTGGCTCGGTTCCGGACAGGTTACTTCCTACAGAAGAGATAGCCGCGGGGCTACTGCAACAGCTTGCCAACGGCGCATATCAAAAGCCGCTACAAGAGCGGTTTAAGCTATCAGTAGACTTTGAAAACATGGATGGTTGGGACTTGCTGGAAGCAGTGGGTCGAAAACGCGGCATGCTTATTTCAGGCGGCGAAGTGGACTTAGAGCGTGCGTCCATTGTGGTGCTGGACGAGTTCCGCGGCGCAAAACTGGGTCGTGTTAGCTTGGAAAGCCCCGGCGAAAACATGACGTTTTAATATAGGCTGTATAAACAGAAATATTTGATTAAGGGTGAGTGTGTGGAGCTTTATAACTTTGACGAAGGATTTTTAAGCAGTGATGAGTTTGTGCTTTGTGGTGTAGACGAAGCCGGGCGTGGCCCGCTATGTGGGCCTGTGTGTGTGGCGGCGGTGGTGCTGGATGGTAAAAGCCAGATAGAAGGCCTGCACGACTCGAAAAAACTCAGCGAAAAAAAACGCGAATCACTGTATGAAATAATCATACAATCGGCAAAAGCTTACTGCGTGGTGCTGGTCCATCCACATGAAATTGACCGAATGAACATCCTGAATGCCACACTAAAAGGGATGAAAGATGCTGTGGAGGGCTTGCCGATTGCGCCGGATTTAGTACTGGTGGACGGAAACAAGGCTCCTGATGTTGCGCCTAAGTGTCAAACAGTGGTGAAAGGGGATGCCACCTCGGCGTGTATAGCGGCGGCGTCCATATTAGCCAAGGTGACACGAGACAGATATATGAAAGAGTTAGACGAGCAATATCCGCAATATAAACTGGCACAGCACAAGGGATATGGTACAAAACTGCACTATGAGCTGTTGCATGAACACGGAGTACAAGATTTTTACAGGCAGACGTTTTTAAAGTCATTTTATAGCGGGAAACATGCAAAATGAAAAAACAAGCCATAGGTGCGCTGGGCGAGGACATTGCAGCAAAAGCGTATGTTGAAAACGGATACGACGTGATAGACAGAAACTACCGCACCCGTCATGGTGAGATAGATATTATATTACGTCGTGGCGGTTTATGGGTGTTTGCCGAGGTGAAAACCAGAAAATCAAACGCTATGGTTTCGGCATATGAGGCTGTGGATGTTCGTAAACAACAAAAAATAATGAAAACAGCACAGCTATATCTTATAAAAAACAAGCTGGGAGAGCCGTTTATGCGGTTTGATGTGGCAGAGGTTATTTGGAGTGAAGACAAAAGTCCGAAAGTAACAATTTTAGAAGATGCGTTTTCGTTATAGATTCAACAATATCACCAAGGGGGTAAAATATGGAGTATACCAGTACAAGGAACAATGAGTGCAGTGTTACATCTGCACAAGCGATTTTAGCGGGATTAGCGCCGGATGGAGGACTGTTTGTACCACGTGATATTTCTGCGATGGATATGGAAAGCCTTAAAGGATGCAGTTACACTGAGATTGCGCTGGCGGTGCTGAAGCATCTGCTTAGTGATTACGATGTTTCTTTTTTGGATGAAGCCGTAAAAGAAAGCTATGGCATAAACTTTGATGATAAAGCCGGACACATGGTGAAACTGGACGATAACTTGCACGTGATGGAGCTGTGGCACGGCCCTACATCGGCGTTTAAAGATTATGCGTTGCAACTGATGCCGAAACTATTGGTTCAGGCAAGAAAAACCCAAGGTGAGACGGATGAGACCATGATTTTGGTGGCAACTTCCGGCGACACGGGCAGTGCGGCCTTGGCGGGATACAGCAACATTCCCGGCGTGAAAATAGCAGTGTTTTATCCCGAAAACGGCACCAGCTTGATGCAACGACTACAAATGACCACCCAAACAGGGAAGAATGTTTCTGTGTATGGGATAAAAGGTAACTTTGACGATGCACAAAAAGGAGTAAAGGAAACATTTTCTGATAAAGAGCTGGCGAAAACACTGGCCGAGAAAAACGTGAAGCTGTCCAGCGCGAATTCTATCAACTGGGGTCGGCTGGTACCTCAGATTGTGTATTATGTTTCAAGCTATCTTTCACTTTGCGAAAACGGTGATATAAAGTATGGCGACGAAGTGGATTATTGCGTGCCAACAGGTAACTTTGGCGATATAATGGCCGGCTGGTACGCAAAACAAATGGGTCTTCCGGTGGGTAAGTTGATTTGTGCTTCCAACAAAAACAATGTGTTGTCGGAGTTTTTCTCTAAAGGATACTACAACGCCAACAGAGAATTCCACAAGACATCTTCGCCTTCGATGGACATTTTGGTTTCATCGAACCTTGAGCGGTTGTTGTGGCATATTTCGGGTGACGGCGACAAAGTGAAACAGTGGATGAAGGAACTTTCGACCACAGGCGCATATCAGATTGACGAAGAAATGCTGCAAAAAATAAACGAAGTGTTTATGGCCGGTTGGGCAGGAGAATCCTCCACCAAGGAGGAAATAGCCGGCATATGGCAACGATACCGCTATTTGTGCGATCCGCACACGGCTGTGGCGTTTCGTGTGTTGCGTCAGCATAATGAAAACACCGACCGTCCTACGGTGATAGTGTCTACAGCAAGCCCGTACAAGTTCCCGAAACAAGTGTTGGACGCTCTGGGTAAAAGTGTGCCGGAAGACGAATTTGCAGCTCTGCAAAAACTTGAAAAATGCACCGATACAGAGGTTCCTGTAGGCTTGCTTTCACTGATAGACAAAGAAGAACGCTTTAAAAACGTGATTTCTCCGAGCGACATACCGGGTATCCCTCTAAAGATTTAAAGCGCAGATGCAAGAGCTATTTTCGATGCTATAACGACTTAAAAATTTAGACGAGGGAGAAATTATGGCGCTGTTTGTCATTGCTGATTTGCATTTATCACTGGGTACCGACAAGCCTATGGACAAGTTTTCCGGGTGGAAAGACTACGTGGAAAAACTTTCAGATAACTGGCACAAAGCAGTGAAAGAAAACGACACCGTGGTTATTCCCGGAGACATTTCGTGGGCGATGAGGCTGGAAAACACTGTAAAGGATTTTGGCTTTATAGATGCATTGCCGGGCAAAAAAGTGCTGATGAAGGGCAATCACGACTACTGGTGGAACACAAAAACGAAAATGGAAGCGTTTTTGGCTCAGCAGGGGTTTTCAAGCATTGCTTTTCTACACAACGATTGCGTTATCAGCCAAGATATAGCCATTTGCGGGACACGTGGATGGCTTTTTGAAGATGGCCAGCCTCACGACCAAAAAGTGATGGCCAGAGAAGTTGGCAGGCTGACGGCTTCTTTGCGAATGGCAGAAAAAACAAATTCTGATCTTGAGAAAGTGGTTTTTTTGCATTATCCGCCGTTATATCAGAGTGCTTCATCACAAGAGCTGCTGAAAGTCATGGCAGATTTTGAGGTGAAGCGTTGCTATTACGGGCATTTGCATGGCGCAAGTATACGATATGCAACACAAGGCATGCGCGATGGGATAAAATATACGTTGATAAGCGCGGATGCACTGATGTTTAATCCATTGCAGGTGCGTTGAGACATTTTGATATAAAACGAATTTTCAAGCAATGCTTTCTGTGTGACAATTGCGTTATATTTATAAAATATAATTGAGTTATCAATATTAATATGTTAAAATAATTAGAATGAGGCCATAAAAGGTTATATTTAATGTGATGATGTAAACTGTGCCTTATATTTTAGTTGCTAATATCTATAAATTTCACAAAAAGATATCAAAAAATATGCAAACTGCATATCACTGCTAAAAACTACGGCATGTAGTAGACAATTATTATTTGGCTGTGATATAATACGATGGAGTTTGCAATTTGGAGGAATATAAAATGAAGTTGAATGAAACAAAAAAAGTAGATACTAACAAACATGAGATGGAATTTATCATCGAAGCCGATACCATTAAAGGCGCAGTTTCCACTGTATATAAAAGGGAAGCTAAGAAGTATAATGTGCCTGGTTTTCGCAAGGGAAAAGCCCCACGCAACCTGATTGAAAAAATGTATGGTAGCGATGTGTTTTTATATGATGCCGTGAACGAAGTGTTCCCGGACGAATATGCTCTAGCTTTAAAAGAAGCAGGCCTTGAGCCTGTTAGTCAGCCCGAGGTAGACCTGGTGTCTGCGTCCATGGAAGATGGCGCTGTTCTCACAGCAGTAGTTGTGGTGAAACCTGAGATGAAACTGGGTAAATATGAAGGCTTGAAAGCTACAAAGTTTATCGAAAAAGCAAAAGATGAAGATATCGACAGCGAAGTTGAGGCAATGCGTCAGCGTAATGCTCGCATGATCACAAGAGAAGGCGCAGCAGAATCCGGCGATATCGCGAACATCAACTACGAAGGTTTTGTAGACGAAGTTCCGTTTGACGGTGGTAAAGACGAAGGCCACGACTTAACTTTGGGATCGAACCAGTTTATTCCCGGCTTTGAAGATCAAGTTATCGGACACAGCGAGGGCGAAGAGTTTGATGTGAAGGTTACTTTCCCAACAGAGTATCATGCGGATAACCTAGCCGGTAAAGAAGCTGTGTTTAAAGTGAAAATCAACAGCATTCAGCAAAAAGAATTGCCTGAGCTGGACGATGAGTTTGCAAAAGATGTAAGCGAATATGACACTTTGGCAGAGCTGAAAGACAGCATCAGAAAAACAAAACAAGAAGAGCTTGACAAACAAGCTGATCTTGAAGTGGAAAACGCACTTATCGACCAAGTGGTAGAGGCAATGGAGGGTGAAATTCCCGAAGAAATGTATGAAAGCCGTATAGATGAGATGGCGCGCGACTTTTCTTTCCGCCTAGAGCAACAAGGCATGAACTTGCCCACATACATGCAGTATACAGGCATGGACGAGGCTTCTTTCCGCAATGGATTTAAAGACTCTGCTGAAAAACAAGTGAAAATCCGTTTGGCACTGGAAGCTGTTGTGAAAGCACAAGATATCACAGCTACTGAAGAAGATCTTGCAG